>DAHXMQ010000249.1 GCA_027371625.1 Candidatus Methanoperedentaceae archaeon
TCAGGTGTCACTGTATATTTTGTTATTGTGCCGTTGTTCAATTCCACTATCATGGTCTCGCCCGTATTGGATATCTCATCCATGCCGCTTCCGTGCACCACAAGCGCTCTCTGCGTGCCGAGAATCGAGAGCACTCTTGCCATTGGCTCGCAAAGAGAACGATCAAAAACGCCTATCACCTGCGCCTTTGCATTAGCAGGATTCGTAAGAGGTCCGAGGATATTGAACACGGTACGGAAGCCAAGGTCGCGCCTTATCTGTGCCACTCGTTTCATGGAAGGGTGGAATACAGGTGCGAGCATGAATCCGATGCCCGCGTTTTCGATGCTTTTCTCAACGTCCTTCGGCGAAAGGTCTATCTTCACGCCAAGCTCGCGAAGTACATCCGCGCTTCCTGATTTTGATGTGATGGAGTAGTTGCCGTGCTTCGCAACAGGAACGCCTGCACCGGCAGCCACAATAGCTGCGCCTGTACTAACGTTTATTGTGCCTGTCGAGTCACCTCCTGTGCCGCAGGTATCAACAAGGATACCCGATACTTTGGGGTTTATGATATTTGCAGCTTTTTTCATGCCGCGAGCCAGACCTGCAATCTCAGGCGGCGTTTCGCCTTTCATCTTCAGTGCAGTCAAAAAGGCAGCTATCTGTGCATCATTTGCTTCGGTGAAGATTTTAGATATTGCAGCTTCCGCCTCATCTGCCGTCAGGCTCTGGTTCTGGACGAGTTTCTGGATATGTTCTTTCATAAATATCATGTACAATCTTGTACTTCAATGTATAACTGAGTACATTATATATAAAACTTGCGTGCAGATTTTCATCTTGAAAGCTGCACCATCTGCTTTAATATCATGCAGGTAATATGAGGTTTCATGAAACAGAGTGATACCTACAAATTGCTCGCTGCCTTCATGATTTTGATCATGATAATCGTGCCTCTTGCTTACATGGTAATCGACAGAGGTGCTATAACTCAGAAGACGCCTGAGCCGACACCGGCAGTGGAGAATTATCATCCAGAATACTGGGTTATAGACCAGCCGTTCTATTCAATTTCAGATGCATTGAACATGACACCCCCTGGTGTTGTCGATGCAAATTATGTAGATCTTGAGAGCATGACGCCGCAGATGGAACAGTTGACAAGGCAGAGTTTACCGCTCATAAACGAAGCAGATTCCTTATATAATTCAAATTCCACAAAAGTGTATTATTCAAGCCTGCACTATGGTAAGAATATCTCTTTCCTGATACTCAGTACGATGTATCCCGAAAAAGAGGATTTTGAATACATTATGTTACCCAACACAAATTTCCCAATCCTTAAAAGAACTGTACAGAGTAATGGCAAAAATATAGAAATATATAACATAATGGGAAATCCAGTTATTTTCGCACCACCGCCTACAGCAGTTGATGTCCTGAACATCATCTACAGCCAGAATAAAACAACCACAGCCTATGACAAGTACGCAGGACTGCTGGAGGGGTGAAAAATGCCGAAAAGTTGTTTGAAAGTGAGCCCTTCA
>DAHXMQ010000275.1 GCA_027371625.1 Candidatus Methanoperedentaceae archaeon
CACCGTGAAAGCACTTGAAAGCTCGTGTGAGGACGGGAAAATTGTCGCAAAGCAAGGCTTAAGCCAGCTTTTCATCTATCCGCCTTACAGCTTTCGCTCAGGAATCGATGCCATGATAACCAACTTCCATCTTCCCAAATCCACGCTTTTAATGCTTGCGAGCGCATTTGCAGGCAGGGAAAGACTGATGGAGGCTTACAGCAACGCTATATTGAATTCGTATAGATTCTACAGCTTCGGCGATGCAATGCTGGTTTTCAGATGTACGAATTAATTCACACATATAAAAATACAGGCGCAAGAGCGGGCAGGCTCAAGACGGCTCATGGAATTATAGACACCCCGGCATTCATGCCTGTTGCCACAAAAGCGACAGTGAAGACGCTTACGCCAGAAGAACTGTACGACATGGGCACACAGGTGGTTATTAGCAATTCCTTCCATCTTTTTCTTTCACCACGTATGGAGGTTATCCAGAATGCAGGTGGGTTGCATGAGTTCATGAACTGGAGGCGAACGATATTCACCGACAGCGGGGGTTTCCAGATGATTCGCAAGGATTTTCCTTTCAAGGTCAGCGATGAAGGTATTATCTACAAGAACCAGCGCGACGGGAAGAAATACTCCTATACACCTGAAATATGCCTTGAAAACCAGAGAATTCTGGGAAGCGACGTTGCCATGATACTGGATGAGTGCCCTGCCTATGGAAGTGAGTATAACGTTGTCGAGGCATCGGTTGAAAGAACGATACAGTGGGCTAAGCGGTCAAAAAGCGTGGATAAAAATGATGGGCAGCTTTTTTTTGCAATACTGCAGGGAGGCATCTTTGAAGAGCTTCGAAAGAAGTGCGCTGAAGCGCTTTTAGAGATGGACTTCGACGGCTATGGAATTGGTGGTCTTTCCATTGGTGAGCCAAAGGAGATAATGAACGAGGTACTGAAATACAGCGTTCCCCTTGTTCCGAAAAATAAGCCGCGCTATCTCATGGGCGTGGGCTCACCAGTTGAACTGCTTGAAGCAATAGAAGCTGGCATCGATATTTTCGACAGCGCCTTCCCCACGCGAAATGCAAGGCACGGGACTCTGATGACCTTGAAAGGAAATGTGGATATAGCGCGTACCAGATATGCTCTTGATTTTGCGCCGATTGACGATGATTGCGCATGTTATACATGCAGAAATTATACAAGGGCGTATTTGCATCATCTTTTCAGGGAGTCTGAGCTGCTTGCACTCAGGCTTGCCTCAATTCACAACCTGCACTTTATCCAGACGATAGTGAAAGGTGCAAGGAAAGCGATACTTGAGGACAGGTTCTTCGAATACAAAGAAACTTTGATTGCAGGCTTTGAAAAACCACAGAGTCTGCCCTGAACAGTGTGAACAGTTGCGTAGAATACGGACGCGGATGGTACGGATTGGCACAGATAAAAAAAATCTGGAAAATTACTAAGAATACATCGGATTAAATCCTTTGCTGAGAGCGAGGTTTATCTGTTCGATAAATATCTCGGGCGGCTGCGCTCCGACGAAAGAGGTATCCTCGTTGATTACGATGTGCGGAGTGCTCATGATGCCATACCTCTGCACGAGGTGAGGGAATTCGGTCATCTCGATCACATCGGACTTTATGAACTCGCTCTCGATTGCGAATTGGTGCGCAATCCTTGCAGCCCTCGGACAGTAAGGGCATGTTGGTGTAACAAATACCTGTATATGTACAGGCTTTTTTATCTCTGCCAGCTTTTTCTTAATATTGTCTGCTAACGATGTTGTCCCCCTTGAAACATCCATAATGTCTTCCGCTATCACCGCAAACTCATAGCCGGCAGGTACGCCGTAATACCTGATACCGAAATCCGATTTCCCGACAATTGCAATAGCGGGGATTTTTTTTATGTCGTATTTTATGTCTTCATCGCCGTCCTTGACAAAGTCGTACACTTTTGTTTTTATTTTCGGAGAGAGCGTTTCAAGCTCAAGCACAAGTTCCTTTGCCTCCTTGCAGAACATGCATTCAAGTTCCTGCGTGAAAACGATGAGCTCCACATCTCCTGTTAGCTCTGCGAAGTGTTTTTTCAAATGCTCTTTTTCCTTATCGGGAATTATCATAAAATCTCCCTGATATACTTAATGGCAGTATTAATTCAAAATTCTTTGGGTGAAGTAACCCTCATATCGACCAAATCTATTTAAGTAAGTTATAGTCTAATCCAGACGACTCTGAGGATACATGCATTTAATCATAACAGAAAAGCACGACACAGCAAAAAGAATTGCGGCTATACTATCTGAAAAAAAGCCCCAAAGGGAGAGGGTCAATGGTGTGGACACGTACAAGTTCGACGGCAAAACCGTTGTCGGTCTTTCAGGGCATATAGTGGAAGTGGATTTTCCGCAGGACTATAATAACTGGCAGAAAACGGATTTAAAAGAATTAGTCCACGCCGAAGTCCAGACAAAGCCCACACATGCGAATATCTTCACTGCGCTGCGGAAACTCGGAAAGGAAGCAGAACACCTGACAATAGCCACAGACTATGACCGCGAAGGCGAATTAATCGGCGTGGAAGCGCTGAATGTGATAAAAAAGGTAAACACGGAGGTTTCTTCCGACCGCGTGCACTACAGCACCATAACACCGGCGGAGATAAAGAAAGCCTTTTCCAATCCAACGAAAATTGATTTTAATCTGGCAGCAGCAGGAGAATCGCGGCAGGTAATAGACCTTGTATGGGGAGCTGTTCTCACGAGATTTGTCTCCTTAAGCTCAGGACGCCTCGGTGATAAGTTCCTCTCCGTAGGAAGAGTGCAGTCGCCTACTCTTGCCATAATAGTGAACCGTGAGAAAGAACGTGAAGCGTTCGTGCCAGTGCCTTACTGGGAGCTCTTTGCAACGCTTGCCAATGGCAGCGAATTTGAAGCCCAGCACAAAAAAGGACGTTTTCTGGATAAAGCCGAGGCAGAGAAGATAAAGGCAAAACTTGGAAAAACAGGTACAGTGAAAAGCATAACACTTGGAAAGCGAAGCGAAAAGCCCCCCACTCCATTCAATACCACAGAATTCCTGAGAGCCGCAAGCGCAATCGGCGTCTCTGCAGCGAATGCCATGCGGATAGCAGAATACCTCTATGTCAACGGGTTCATCTCATACCCTCGTACCGATAATACCGTTTATCCACAGGCTCTCGATACCAGAGGCATCCTGACCTCATTTTTAAGCACGGAATTCAAGGAATACGCGCAGAAGCTCCTCGCAGGAAAACTTGTTCCAACGAGAGGCAAAAAAGAGACCACAGACCACCCGCCTATCCATCCTGCGACACCGGCAAAGAGAAGCGAGCTAAAGGAGGATGAATGGAAGATATACGAACTTGTGACAAGGCGGTTTTTTGCAACGTTTGCCAACGAGACGACATGGGAAACCATATCTGTTACGGTTGATATAAGCGGGGAGGATTTCGGGGCAAACGGGGCAAGGCTTGTAGAACCGGGCTGGAGATGGTATTATTCCTACAACATGCCCGAAGACAGGATACTGCCGCAGCTAAAAGAAGGGCAGCTTCTCAACGTAAAGAATGTGAATCTCGTAGGGAAGGAGACGCAGCCCCCTTCAAGATACGGGCAGGGGCATCTGATAAAAATGATGGAAGACCTGGGGCTCGGAACAAAATCCACGCGCCATGAAATAATATCCAAGCTGTATTCGAGAGCCTATGTGCACGGCAATCCCCTTGCGCCCACCAAGACTGCATACGCCGTGATAGAAGCGCTTGAGAAGTATGCGAACACCATCACAAAACCTGAGATGACGGGAAAACTCGAACACGACATGGATGAGATATCCGAAGGCAAGCTTACCGAGGATTACGTGATTAAGGAATCAAGAGAGATGCTCGACGGGATATTCAGGGATATGTCAAAGAATAAAGAGCTCATAACCGAATCCCTGAGAAACGGGTTATACGAAGACCGGATTATAGGTACGTGCCAGAAATGTTCTTCAGACCTTATAATACGAAAATCCAGAAAAGGCTCACGATTTATTGGATGCTCTGCTTACCCGAAATGTGACTTCACCCTTCCTTTGCCCAGAGGAGGTCAGATTGTGGTGACGGATAAGCAGTGCAAGGAGCATGGGCTTTATTTTATCAGGATAATAAACAAAGGGAAGCGACCATGGGATGTGGGATGCCCGCACTGCAATTTCATCGAGTGGCAGAAAAAACTTGAAGAAGAGAAAGGGACAGGGGACAATAAATCATAGCCATATTTATGGTATAATAAAGCAGAATTAGCCGCAGAATGGTATTTAGATTATTCATAGCCTATGGCTTGATAGGTCTTTTTGGAATAAGCATTGTTTCTTCCATCATCCCGATACCGACAGAGCTTGCCATATGGGCATTACTTCGAAAGGGGGGAAATCCTGAAACAATAGCAATCACATTGATAGTCGGCTCGATAATAGGTGCATCGCTGGGTTATCTCGTTGGGAAATATGGGCTTCAGAAACTGATGCCTTTCCATAAGGAGGAAAGAGAAAAAGAGGTGCACGCTCATTTCCGTAAATACGGTGCTGCGTTGCTTCTCGTTTCTCCCTGGATTCCTCTTGTTGGCGACCTCGCACCTATGGTGGCGGGAATAGAGAACTATGAAGCGAAGAAATTCTTGATTGTGATTTCAGTGGCAAAGATTTTCAAGAGCGCCGCGGTTGTTTATTTATTGATGAAGGGGATTCACTGGTGGTCACTGTTTATAAAATAGATCTCAACGAAATTCAGGATTACTCTTTGATGTAGAGAAGGTGAGCATAAAGGAGTGTAAAAGTCTAATCGGATAGGAGAGTACTTTAATGTACCTTTATACTCACCGTCAAATACTAATCCGCAGGGATGACCATATATATGAGGCATGGTTACAATTTTAAAGAATCGATTGTACAGCATAGAATAATACTGATGATAAAAATTAAGAAAGGCTTATGTCTGATAAATTAGCAATAACTTCGGCGAAAGAATATGTTAGAGCTAATAACCATTGTTTTTATCCGCTTTATCGTGAGTTTTATTCTGCTTTCCATTGCTGTGCGATCCTTTTTGATAACAAAGAGCTCTGCCATGTTCTACATAAGTGTTGGTTTTGCTTTAATTACCTTCGGAGATATGTTCTCTGACATTTATTTTTTCGGTAATGTGTATATGGACAGGCTATTTTCTGATCTTTTTGACCTGTTCGGGCTGACTTCAATTATGGTGGCGATAATACAGTTAAAAATTAATGGCTGAATTATCACGATTAAGCATTGGTTATCAATTCGTGTAGCCATCGCTATATTTATGATACAAAAATGGTCTATATCCTATTAGGATAGGATGTGAGATGCAGACACGAGCAAATAAGAGTGAAGACTTCATCGAATTTCTGGCAGATGAATGTTCCGGGGCAATAATAGTAGCGACCTCAAGAAAGGAATGCTCAGCCATGCAGTTGAGCCGTGAGCTAAGTATGCCAATTTCAACCGTGTACAAGAAGTTAAAGCTTCTTGAGGACGCTGAGATTATACAGAATGTTAAAACGCTTATAGATCGCGCTGGCAACCAGGAGAAATATTATCGCTGTATTGTACGTGATGCCGTAGTGAAGTTCCATGAAGGCGAGATTTCAATAAGCATCGAGAAGGCGGACTATAAAAATGATTTTGTAACGCTCTGGAAAAATCTCGCCAATCCGAAAGGGAAAAGGAGCGTTAATAGGGCTGAAATCAATGCTGAATTAGACACCTCTATTTTCAGCCAAGGTACCTCTTTGTAACATACAGAGAGAGGGGGGTTCTTTTTTATATCCGTTGTCTGAAAACGCTGTAGAAAGCATGTCAAAAAATGCACCAGTTTTCATACCAGATCGCTCCTTGCTGTCGATAAAGTACCTCATGAGTACAGCAACCCTCCAGCGTTTTTTATTTTTGCTATCGTTTTTGACATACGGGGTCGGGGACGGTGTAACCGCAGCTTATATGATTGAAAAAACAGGCGTAATGAGTGAAGCAAATCCGCTTGTGCAGTTTGTTTATGCCTTTTCTGGTGCGCAGGGTGTTATCGCCTTTAAAATATGGTTTGCGTTCATAATATTGTTACTGGTGTGGATGGTTTCCAGACGATCAAATACATACTGGACAATCAATGGTTTTCTGGCTGCACTTTGTGTGGGCGGTATTATGGCAATGAGGACAAATCTGATGGCAGCCTACGGGATGACGCCTCCGTCGCCTGAATCGGTTATAATGGCTTTCCTTATTCTGACAATTTTATTTGTGATAATCGGCGACATGGTTGATAACAACAGGAGTTAAATATACATAGCCTTAAAAAAATTTTCATATTCAATCTTCTTTTCGAAGTTACCACGCAGAGAAGGCGCGGATAAAGGGTGTAAAAGTCTAAACGGATTAGGATAGTACTTAAATGCACCTTTATCCACTCACCTTCAAATACTGATTCGTACAGATGACCATATATATTAGACATGGATACAATTCTAAAGAACCGTGTAGCTCACCTCCCCAGCATGTGCAAATACTCAACGAGCGATGACAAATAGCTATCCGACCACCAGATGTAAACGGCGCGCGAGCCCTCGTCCATCAGAATCGATGTGCAGGTGTATCCCTGTTGCGGGGACACGGCATTAATTCCACCACTTCCGATCGTCACTTGAAAAACTGGTTCACTCCCGAATCCCTCGATATCGTACTGCTGCTCGGCATACCTTTGAAGTAATAGAAGGAGAATGCGCTCAGGAACACTATCAAAAGAATGGCAACAATGACCTTCTTCAACGAGACGGCAGCTATGGACTCAGGCATGGCAATTATCAGCTTTAGCGTGATTCCTTACCGCATCCACAACACTTTCTGATAGTCTCCCCAGGCAGCGGCGTATCAAGATATTCCCTGACACTGCGCCTGGTTTTTATGTTGACTATCACAGGATTTTCATCTGCTTTCATTTTCCCTCCTCAATCCTGCCTGCAACTTCTGCCACGCGCAAGCCCACATGCCGCGCCATCGCAATTCCTATTTCGTCGCTCTTGACATCGCCCTTCGTTCCAGCTTTGGCACTTCCACCCATGCCGTAGTTATTCCCCACCACGATCATATTCTGCAGAAGCATCCACTGGAGCATGGAATTTATGGCGAAAAGCTGCCCTCCGTCCCGACCTCCCCCGACTGCTATGGCGCCACCGACCTTGTTTTTCAAAAGGAACTCAGGCCCGCCGGGAACACCTGGTCTGTCCTGAGGTGTGCCCTTTGCATACCGCAGTATAATGCTCCTGTCAAAAAGAGCCTTGAGCTGCGCTGTCACTGAAAGGAAATACACAGGTGAGCCGAGGATTATTCCATCCGCTCCCTTCATAGCCTCATAAATACGTGGCACGTCGTCGTCCTTTATGGAGCATATTCCTTTCGAGCTCTCGGTGCGGCAGGTACCGCAGCCTGTGCATGGTTTGATTTTCTTGCCGGCGAGAGCAATAAACTCGGTTTCTGCACCCATTTCAGAAGCAGCCTTCAGGGCTTCATGTACAAGTATGTCGGTATTGCCCTTTGCCCTCGGGCTTCCCGATATTCCTATTATTTTCATAATCTCTCCTTTACGATAAATTCTTATATTGAATTGACTAATACCATATAAAAGGTAAATATTTAAAAATTTCTGCGAATTTTTCGCAAAAGAGGCAGTATGGCAAAAATGTGGAATCCAGGTGAAGATATAGACTTTGAAAGTGCAAGAGATCAGGCAAGCAAACTCGTATTGCTGGGCTCTGCCCAGAGAGCAGGAATATTTCAAGCCCTCTCTAAGGGAAAAAATATAACAGTCCTGAAGCAGGAACTAAAGGCTGATGAAAGGGCGCTGTTCATCATTCTTGAGGCACTCCGTGCTCTTGGATACGTGCAGAAAAATAAAGATAAGTATATCATTTCTGAAAAGGCAAGGAGTCTTTTCCTTGAGAAGGGCGAGGATTATGTGGGAGGGTCTCTACCCCATTTTCTTGATATAATGGAAGCATGGCTTTCGCTTCCTGAAATAATTAAAGGGAAAAAGCCAAAAGAGAAAAAAGGCGATGTTGCAGCTTTCATGGATGCCATGGCTGCAAGACCTGACATGGCTGTAGAGGAGAGCGTACGCCACTGCCTTGAAAGAAAGAAGAATGCAAGGAGAGTGCTTGACCTCGGAGGCGGTCCGGGTAAGTACTCAAAAGCCTTTGTGAACATGGGCTTGAACGCAACCCTTTATGATTTACCTGATTCGGTTGATTATGTCAGCATCAAGTATGGATTAAAGGACATCAAGAAACTTGCCCTGAAGAAGGGAGATTTCACAAACGATTTTGTGAATGAATTCGGAGGTGAGTTATTCGACATTGTTTTCATGGGAAATATCTGTCATATATATTCAGACGAGGAGAACAGGTTACTTATTAAGCGGGTCAGGAGACTTTTGAATCGCAAGGGGATGATAGCCATCGAGGACTTCGTTCGCGGGAGAAGCCCAATGGCAGAGATGTTTGCGGTGAACATGCTGGCAAATACGGAGAATGGCGGTACATATACAGAGGTGCAGTACAGGGAATGGCTTGAGGAGGGCGGTTTTTATGATATTGAGGTATTTGACATTGGCGAGAGGCAAAGCCAGCTTATCACAGCCTTTTCGGGGTAAGTATGGACGAGACCGACAGGAAGATAATGGAGATACTGCAGCAGGACGGAAGAATAGAGGATGTGGAGATTTCAAGAAGGATAGGAATATCCCATGACACTGTTAAGAGGAGAAGGAAGAAGCTTGAGGATGCAGGCTACATAAAAATCCAGGCAAATATCAATCCGCGCGAGTTCGGATATACGTATGTGTTTTATCTTGGGATAACCCTCGCTCCGGGCATTGATGTAAGGAAAATAGCGGAGAAACTGGCGGCAAGGAAGGAGTTCTTTTTCGTGGCGCTTTCCCTGGGTCCCACCCATGCCATAGTTGCTGCATGCATTGCGAGGGAGCAGATTGTTCTCAATAAGCTGGTTGAGGAATTGAGAACATGGAAGGAAATTGAGAAGATTGAGACGAATATCATTTATGAGGTTCTGAAGTCTGGATACCACAGCATTCCGGTGGAGGAGCTGTAAACGCCTTTTATTTTTCCAGTTTTTCGACAATCCTATCATGAAGCTCTCTATTCTTCGTCCCGATTATGGACATGCCCGAAGCCTTCACATTGCCTGTAAGGCTCTTACCCTCAAGGTCGGTCAGCAAACCGCCCGCCTCTTTCAGTATCAAATAGGAAGCCATGATGTCATAACCGCTTATAAGCCCCCTTGTATCTATAACTCCATCAAGCGTTCCGTCAGCCACATAGCATATATCCAGCGCGATGCTGCCAAGCGCCCTCACTATGATGGTTTTTTCAAGCTCCACAAGCCCTGAAGGCACAAGAGGCACGCCGTATGAATATACCGACACAACTGGTTTTAGGCGTGTGCCGGGTTTCTTGTGTGCCACAACCTTCCCATTTAAAAAAGCACCCTTTCCCCTCTCCGCACAGTAAATATTCTCCTGTATATCGCAGATCCCCGCCACAGTAACATCATCGAAGGTTGCAATATCGGTTTTTTCAGTGAATGCAAGGGAGGTGCAGAAAAAAGGAATTCCGATGGTTGCATTGGTAGAGCCGTCAATCGGGTCGAAAATCAGCATGAAATCAGGGCTTTCGCCTACGATCCTGTCGCCGAGTTCCTCTGAGATTATCCTCGCCGAAAGCCTCCGGCTTAATAATGCATCATCAAGCGCATGTTCGGCAGCCAGGTCCATCTTGCGCGTGATATCCTTCGGGCGTCTGAAAACCATCTCGCCATAATCGGCATGCTGACGTATGAAAGAGGAGATAGCATCCCTGATTTCAACTCCTATGTCAACAAGGGTTTCAATTTCCATCAGCTTGCTTCCGACCCGAATAATGCGATAATGGCATCCGCAACTTTTCTTGCACTCTCGTCAGGCTTCATTTTATCCGTATCAACCACTATTTCAGGTTTAAGGGGCTCTTCGTAAGGGACATTGACGCCAGGAACATTTGCGCCTTTGAGTCCCGATTTCTCATATATTCCCTTCGGCGAAAAAACCGCTTTTCTGCGGGCTTCGCGCTCGATGCATACCGGAAGAGGGCATCTGACGAACACCTCCGCGAATTTCGGAATCATTTTGCGCGCAGCATTGCGATATTTTCTCCTGTTCGCCGTAGCGTCGATAAAAACATTAATCCCATTCTCAACAAGGAGTTTTGCCATGTAGCCAAGAGAAAAATATACAATATCCCGCTCTTCATCCGTGTATCTGGGCTCTGGAGTAAGCACTCGGCGGATTTCATCAAGCTGAAGGATTTTGACAGCAATCCCTTTTTTCGAAAGCAATGCTTTCACTCGTGAAGCAACTACTGTTTTCCCGCTTCCCGGAAAACCTGTGAACCAGACAGCAAAAGCCATTTTTTATCCTAAATATGAATTCACGCGCTGATAATCAAATTCTTCGCTGTCGAGTATGTTGTTGATAAAATTAAAAATTTTCTTTCTAACATCTGGGTCGAGATTGGGATACCATATCGGGCTTGCAACCACGACGCTTCTGAATACATAGAATGGCTGGATTACCTCTAATAGCTCATCATCGCCTGTTTTTTCAAGATAATTCCTGAAGAAGAGCAAATACAGTTCCTCAAAAGCTCCGTCAAGCTTTCCATATTTTTGCAGCGAATAGAAAATATAGTTAATC
>DAHXMQ010000282.1 GCA_027371625.1 Candidatus Methanoperedentaceae archaeon
AAGCATAACATAGGGGCGAAGTATGCTCCTATTGACGTTGGCGTCAGGGTTGAGGTTCCGGCAATCGTGATGGATCCGATTACAAAAATAAACCGCGACCCGAAGTTCCATATCCAGACAAAGACATACGATGATTTTGTAAGGACGTTCTGTACCAACGAGCACGGTTTCGTGGTCAAGGAGGAGTACGAGGGATACATTGCCACGAACGGACATTCCATGAGGAACATGGAGTCTGAGAACACGAATTTCGCTTTTATCGTGAGGGTAGAGCTTACCGAGCCTCTGGAGAACACTATAAAGTATGGAAGGAGCATCGCAAAACTCGCCACAACCATTGGCGGAGGAAGACCTGTGCTTCAGAGGATGGGCGACCTGCGAAGGGGAAGGCGCAGCACCGAAGAGAGGATAAGGAAGAATTCCGTGATCAATACCCTGAAGGATGTGACGCCCGGGGATATTTCAATGGCGCTGCCCCATCGCATAGTTACGGACATAAAGGAAGGGCTTGAGGTGCTAAACGAAATTATTCCGGGCGTGGCTTCTGATTCCACGCTTTTATATGCGCCCGAGGTGAAGTTCTATTCCATGCAGGTTCTGGTTGACAGGAACATGGAGACATCGGTGAAGAATCTTTTTGCGGCAGGCGACGGCGCAGGGCTTTCGAGGGATATCGTGAATGCGGCGGCGACAGGGGTTATTGCGGGCAGGGGGATATTGAAGAAGGCAGGATGATAAACATAACAAAGAATGTTAGATATCAAAATTGTTAGATAACAAAATGAGAACATAAAATAAATGACACGCTTATTCCAAAAATTTAAAGAAGTAGCGGTTGAGCATGTGAAATTGTATAGAGGTGGATATAATATTACTTTCACACTCCTCTCATAAACGATTTAAGTGGTTGTGATTATAATTTTAATGCAAATAGTTTGACGCAGATGGCGATTCAGAAGGTGTATTATGAAAATTATATTTGATACAAATATCCTGATACATATAGAAGACCCAAAGGAATTATCCAAGAATCTTCAGGATTTGCTGCGGGTATTCCGTGAAAATGGGTATCAGATATTCATTCATCCAGCCTCGTTGAAAGATATAGACAACGATCAAAATAAAGATAGAAAAAAAATTATTTTATCAAAATTAAGAGGCTATCCATGTATAGAATTACCGCCAAAACCAACAGATGAGTTTTTATCTTCAATTGGGAATTCATCAAATTCCAACGAGATAAACGATAATGAAATTCTTTTCGCAATCCAGAGAAACGCTGTCGATTTTTTAATTACTGAAGATTATGGGCTTCAGAAAAAAGCAATCAGGGCAAATCTTGAGGATCGTGTGCTGTCCATCGATTCCGCATTGGATTACTTCAAGAATCTTTACGCACGAAAAGTAATAAGC
>DAHXMQ010000283.1 GCA_027371625.1 Candidatus Methanoperedentaceae archaeon
AGCATCTGTTCCGTGTACAAGTTCCCGGTAATCCACCTTTAATCCTTCTTCGCTCTCAATTTTCCAGATATACCCCGCCTTAATATTTCCCTCACTTCCCCCTCCGATCCTGTACTTGGCTATTTTTATTAAAGCCAAGAAAGAGTGTGCAGCCTTTCTTGGCGTTCAGACCAAAAGGCGCATAGAAGAGATCGAGTTGTTCATTTGAAAGTGATCTATCAAAAACACCTGTCAATTCATCAACTATTACCTTTTCCAGCTTTACTGGTGCTATTGTTATCTCTTCGTCAAGCTCATAATAAACCCTCTTGCCAGATACCTCTGTGTAAACCTTTCTTCCTTTCTCCAAATATTTTTTTTCACCTGACTCAAAAGTAAGATCGACTTTCGCAGGTATTGCTGGTCTTGGCATTATCCCCAAAAGTTTTAGATACTTGAGACGATGGCTATCAGTTATAAGATTTATGCGATATAATGTGATTTCAGTGAGCCATGCAAAGAGGTCGATGAATGTGATGCCTGGGTCGCTGAAATTATGATCTGTCCACTGGGGAGCATATCTGGGAATGAGTTTTTTTGCCTCATCCACCAGTTGAGTGAAGCTCCTGTCATCAAGGTTGGGTTTTGGAAGTGTCAAAGTCTATCCCTTCTCATCAGCCCATCGAACTGTGATATCATGTTCACCGCTATAAGGAAGCGCATAATCAGGAAGTTTAATGGTACCGGAAGTATCGCTCAGCTCCTTCTTTTCAGAGCCATCTTCGGTCTCAAGCATGATTGTTACCATATCTACATGGTCAACATCTTCAATATTCTCAAGTAGCGAGTAAATATCAGAAATACATGGAGATGCCCCAAAACTCCAGCCCTTCCTTTCAACGCCACCTGTCAGTGGATGCAGGAATTCTGAAACCACGCTCTTTGCTTTTTGTTCGATGACTGGCATAGCATCGATTGAATTTGTTACTACCTGAGCTTTGATGGTTACTTTCACATAGGTCGGCGGCGTTACATTTATAGTTGCGACATTTGAACATTTTTTGTTCAAGTAAGTTCCGACCACGCGCCTTAATTCAGGCGAAGGCTTGGGTTTGTCATCCAGGCTTTCTGGCACTATTATGACAGTCACCTGCCCTGTCTCATATTTTCCCTCGGCATTAAAGTTCGGCAGCACCTTTACTTTTGCCACTTTCCTTGATGCTTCTTTTGCGAGCCACTCAAAATCCTCCAACGCAACTGCCCTGTGCCTGTGTTTTAGCACCGATGGAGCTCTTTTTATGAACATATCTATTTCTTCCATATCGGTTCCTCCATCTGATGCGACTGGATTATACACCTTATCTACAAAAGCTATTGAACTCTGAAGCTTTGATATGCCAATGGCGCTGAGATTTCCAGATTTTCCTCCCCCAACAGTATATGTAGCCTTGATATTGTTGAGACCAATAGGAGGAATCATTCCATTTTTCCCGTCCCCGAACTGGACTTCACCGCTTGTCTTATCTATCGTGAAATGACGGTCGCTGCTACTTGAATCTATAAAATTACTAGTTCCCTTCCAATTCACCCAAAACTCAACCACATTGCCTTCGCCGTCTTTTCTTTCTTCAACATCCTGTGAATCTTTTAAAAGCGTAATCCGCTCGCTCTCTGAGAGGGTGCTGAACTCATTCACCCATATCTTTTCATTTATCACTGGTATGTTCTGCAGGTGGAATTTCTGATTTGCCTCACCGCTGCTTGAACCAATTATTTCATCAGTAATGG
The DNA here is from genome assembly GCA_027371625.1 of Candidatus Methanoperedentaceae archaeon. GTDB lineage: Archaea > Halobacteriota > Methanosarcinia > Methanosarcinales > Methanoperedenaceae > Methanoperedens. The sequence continues at coordinate 1,768 of DAHXMQ010000283.1, forward strand.
TTTTGGATTGCACAGCCCATGCAGAATTGAGATAAAAACCCAGAACTTGTGGGGGAAGGTTTATAGATCCTTCCTGAACAAATCCTCCATTAAATACAAAAAAATTTTCAGTCACTACTGCACGAATCCAGTATAGATCTTCTAAACCGAACATTTCCGCAATTTTCATACCCTCGGAAAAAATAAGCTGTACCATTCCACTTTTTGTTAAACCCGATGTCTCATCCAATACATCAATTTCTTTCCAGTTCTCAATTTTGGCGTCAAAGAGAAATTCCCATTTTACTTTCGGGCGACTGTTTTCAGGAAATAATCTATCAACAAGTGATATAAAAAGGTTGATAGGACCGCCTTTCGGAGCTCGATCAAACCCAAAGTACACTGCCGGGTAGGAATCGGGGAGAGGGTTGAAAGGTTTAATAGACTGGAAAGGATTATCAGTGTTTTTCCATAGAAAATCATTCGTGAGGTTATTTTTTGTGATTATATATCCAGGATCATCCCCGCCTCCATTTTTATTGTATTTAATCTTTAAATCTTTTATTATGGGTGGATAGTAATTACCGGGTACAATCTTGCTATATGAGATTTCAAATTCCTTTCCGTAATCCCCGCCGACAAGCCTAACACGTATCCAATAATTGTCTTTTCCATTCACGCTTGTCTGTTTCACTTCAGGCATGCATGGAATTGTAATTGTTGCATCCCTAGTCGAACCCGTCAAGTTCTCTGCAATTTCTTCCACATTCAGGTGGCTCCATCCCTCACCGTCCCAGTATTCCCAGGAGAGCTGGGGAGCATTTGCTTTTTGACTGGGTGTACCCGGTGTAAGAGTAAAATCAATTTCCACCTTATAACCTTTCTTTGAGAAGGCAGCTTCACTTGCTATATAAAAAGTGCTGAAGATTTGTGGTTTGGTTCCGAAGGGAAAGAATTCTTTAACAGGTTCTGTAAGATCTATTGGTATATCGTTGGCAAACGCCATATCCGGAGCGGCGCTATCAGCAGTTTGGGTTGAAACCTTAATCTTATTTATTATAATGTCCTGAACATTTTTTATGTTGGATCCGATTACTCTACACCTTATCCACCTGGTTTTAAGTCCATTCACTTTCACTTCGTCAATGGGTTCTGTTGCATCCTTTGAAATCTTCAAAGTTGAACCCACTACTACCGCATTATCGAAAGGATGCCAGTTTACCGTCTTAACTCCGCCATTTTCCTTCGAGGTTTCTTCTATGCTGTATTCCCACGTCACATACCCTTTGTTTTTTGAAAGCTTTTCAAATCCCAGCCCATCAGTAGTTATTTCTCCCTTTTTTATATTAAACAGATTTTTGTCCCCGATGTAAAGTATGTGCTCCTGGCGGTTATTGCCTTTAAAAAGATCTGTTGTACCTGCACCGTCTATGGAAATAGTATGATTGAATATCTCATCGTTTTGCTTTATAGTACTGAAGACGGCAACCAGCTTCGAAGGAGTAGCTAAGAAATTTTTTTCAGTCTCGAAGATTATAGGCTTCCCATCCTGACCCGAAGCCGATGACTGGGTAAGGGCAGGGATAAGAACATTCTCAGGAGTCCCTTTGCTCAGTAAAAACGTAAGCGGTACTCTTGCAGGCTGAGGAGGCATAAGTGGAACATTGATAGTTTCTAAAAAAGAAAGAAAATGTAGTTGAAGTGAATCATTTAACCTTTTAATAGCGATTTCGGACATGTAGGCGAAGATGTTAGAAATTGCAACTCC
>DAHXMQ010000286.1 GCA_027371625.1 Candidatus Methanoperedentaceae archaeon
ATTCATAGAAGTGGTGTACAATAAAAAGCGGGTTCATTCGTCTATCGGGTACGTCACTCCTGAAGAATTTGAAAAATCTGAAGGGAGGTTTTAAATTGAGAAGTTTCTTAACTGGTTGTCCACAAAATGGGGTTCACTCCAGTCCATGATCGTAATCACATGGTCTGCAGCTTCTTTCGAAGCATGTTCTAGTTCATTCTGCACCATCTGCTGCTGGATAACCCAGCCAAGCGAAATTCCTATTACAGCAGTGATGATAAAGCTAACAATGGTGAATTTGGCTAAAAGACTGAGCTTTGAAATGCTTTTAAACGTCATTTTCATGCTTTGCCCTTGAAAAAATTTCTTATGCCTTGGTGAATTTGTACTTATGATTATCATAATGTATAAACCTTTCGATTAATGAATTCATCAATAATCGTAATCCTTTTCGTGGAAAAACTCATTGAAAGATGCATGATTCAGATCCTTGAGGGTACAATAGTAATTGATGATACAGAAAAATTCCTGCAAAGGCTTAAGAAAATGAGCAAAGAAAAAAACACAGCCATACAGGCGCTAAATGCCGATAAACTTGCAGGCGAGGAACATATAAGGTTCGCAGTTGAAAAGGCGATCAGCTCGTTTGAAAAAGGCAGGAATGTTTCAAAAGACCTTGCCAAGGAAATAATGCTCTATGCAGCAGGTACCCGCCAGATAAACAGAGCAATGAGGCTCGGGGTGCACAACGGAAAGAACAACATTGCACTTGTGGTTATCGGCGAGGAGTTAGAATTTAAGGATATAAAACCAGAGCATGTGCTTAAATACGATAGCTCAAAAGATGATGCATTGATGGACATTTTCAATATCACAAAAGAAGAGTTGCAGGCAGTTGGCGAGGATAAAATCCCGACGCTTGTTCTGGAAAGGGTTGCGCTGGTGGATGTTTTGAAATAATTCAGTTCAGCTTAATCCCCGTAATGCTCGATACGTTGCTCTCCTGCATCGCAACGCCTATCGTGCGTTTCGCAGCCTCTATCATGGGTTTCCGAAGCGACACCACAATGAATTGCGCCTTGGCTGCTGCTTTCTGTATTCGCCTTGCAACCTTATCGGCATTCACGCCGTCGAGGAACATATCGATCTCATCGAACGCATAGAAAGGCGCGGGTCTGTACTGCTGGATGGCAAAGAGAAGCGACAGCGCAGTGAGGCTTTTCTCCCCGCCTGACATGGCTTCAAGCCGCTGCAGGGTCTTCTCAGAGGGCTGAGCCTTTATCGTCAAACCGCCTGAGAACGGGTCGTCTGGCTTTTCAAGGAACAGTTCGCCTGTCCCGTCGGATAGCTCGGCAAAAACCTGCTTGAACTGCTCGTTCACGCCATTGAAGCTATCCATGAACGCCTCTTTTTTCAATTCCTCGTACTTCTTTATCCGCAGCAGTATCTCCTCCCTCTCATGGAACAGGGTATCTCGGCGTGATTTCAGCTCGTTCTGCCTGTTCTCCACTTCATTGTACTCATCGATCGCCCTCATGTTGACAGGCTCAAGTTTTTCCATCGCACGCGTAAGAGCGAGGATTCTCTGGGCAATGGATTCGGATGAAGGCACCTCTTCATCGCGGTTTATTCCAAGCTCGGCAATCTCGTTATCAAGCCTGATTATCTGCTCGGTCAGCGCATCCTTCGTAGAATAGAGGGCAAGCAGGTTTCTTTCCATTTCGTTTTGCAATCTAAGTATATCGTCAAGCCTCTCCTTGACAGAATAATGTTCTTTCTGGATAAGACCGCGCTTGTTCTGAAGTTCAAGAAGTTCCCCCCCAAGCTCTTTTTCCCTTGTGTTCTTGGTGTTAAGCTCGGATTCTAGGGTTTTAATCCTTTCTTTGAGATCATTTATCCTTTCCCTGTGTTCGTTTTTCTTTTTATCAAAAAGGGATATCTGCTCTTTTATCTCATCTATCCTTGCCTGAGCGTA
>DAHXMQ010000320.1 GCA_027371625.1 Candidatus Methanoperedentaceae archaeon
ATTCTTTTTTATTTTTCACAACAAAAATAGAAAAATATATATTATTAAATCATCAATTAATGATATGATGATGTTAGAAAAAGAGAAAATGAAAATAAAAGCTAAACTCTTTCGAGGATTTGCCGACCCAACAAGACTTGCCATATTGGAGAGCCTCAGAGATGGAGAGAAGACGGTAACTGAAATAGTGCAAGAGACCGAGCAGAGCCAGTCTAATGTCTCTAACCATCTAAGTTGTCTTCTTGAGTGCGGTTTGTTGAAAAATCGAAGGCAAGGAAAAAACATTCACTATAGCATCAGAAATGCGAAAGTTAAGGAATTGCTGGAAGACAGTGATATCGTGATTTCTGAGGTTTACAAAGAAATCTTCGAGTGCATTCGTTATGAGGAATAGGCATTGGTGCATGATGATATGGCAGAGAAAAACATGATAGACAGCATTCAATCTGAACTCAAAAAAGGAATGAGCCTTGCAAAATGCAGGAAATGCGGATGCATGAAGGAAACTTTAGAAAATCTGCGTTCTTCTCTTCACCCGCTTCAAACAAATGGTTCTCTGGATATGCTTAAAAATGTTGAATCCTGGATTGCGCAGATGGAGCAAATAAAGTATGCCTGCCTTGGCTGCGAACACTGCTTCGGAGCCGCGGCGATGAATATGTTTAATGAAGCTTTTCCAGAAACTTCCAAAACTCAGTTGAGTTATTCCTTTGAAGTTGGAGAGCAAACATGGCCTCCAGTGCCCGGGGAGTATTTTGCTTTCTGTGATGGCAGAACCTGTCCTGTCGCTGTATCCACTCTTGCAAGCGTTGAATTAGCGAAAGCGCTGGCTGATAATCGCCCAACGGAACTTTGTATTGTCGGGAAGACCGAGACTGAGAATATCGGCATCGATAAGATCATCAAAAATACCATCACCAATCCCACTATTCGTTATCTCCTTGTGGCAGGAAAAGATTCGAATGGGCATTTCAGTGGGAAAACGCTCCTCGCCCTCTGGGAAAATGGCGTTGATGAACACATGAGAGTGATAGGTTCTCCTGGCAAGCGTCCTGTGCTAAGAAATGTGACCTTTGAAGAGGTAGAAGCGTTTCGGAAACAGGTACAGGTTGTGGATATGATAGGATGTGAAGATGTAGAGAAAATCGTTGAGAAGCTCAGGGAACTCTCTCTGGGAACCTGTAGCTGTGAGGAGTGCGCTGAAAATATAAAACCTGTTCAGATTTCAACCGCGCCAGTTATTCAGGCAAAAGAGCCTGCAAAAGTCGAGATGGACAGAGCGGGTTATTTCGTGATTATTCCACAACACGATAAGGAGATAATTACCGTGGAACATTATTCCTACGACAACAGGCTTTTAAGAGTAATTGAGGGTAAAAATGCCAGAAGCATATACTGGACTATTGTTGAAAATTGCTGGATTACGGAGTTAAGTCATGCCGCTTATCTTGGAAAAGAACTGGCAAAGGCAGAAATTTCAATTAAATTTGGGCTTGAATATTCTCAGGACGGCGCATAAGCATGGAGGAAGCAAATAGCCATGAAGAGGCTGAAAAAGAGGGATTCGGCGAGCTGCTAAGGTTTACTGTTGCAGGTTTTGCCCTCGGTCTTATCGCAGGTGCGGCACTGGACTTTTACGGCTTCCAGAGAAGCGCCCTTGGGCAATGGCTGGTTCGCACCTTGTCTGGAGAAGGCGAAAGCATCTTTGAGGGAGCATTCTCCATCCGCCAGCGCTTTCGCAATGCAAAAAGCTCGATATCCGAGGCATACGGATGGGGTAAGTTCCTATTCATACCAATACCGTGGTTCATAGACTTGGGAAGCCGGCTTCTTGGTATAAATGTCTATGGAGTAGAGGGATTTTACATTCCTTATTTTTATGCATTGAGCGACCAGATTGGAGCGAATATTTCCGGCTTGATTTTCTTCCGGAAAAGAGAAAGCTCGTGGTTAAATGCCATTAAACAATATGTTAAACATCCCGTGATGCTTGCAAGCCTGCTGGTTATTCTGATAGCCCCTATCGGGTTGCTTGTTGCCCGCTTATACGGGTTCAGTCCTACAACACAGACCTACACAGCCCTGGAAACAATTGCCGTAAACCTCTGCTGGGTGCCGCCTCTTGTTGGGTACCTTCGGGAAAGAGAAGGAATGAAGATTACTTCAAAGTTTTAAGATAATCGAGCAGGTCGTTGAGGTCGCTATCAGACATCTGCCATACTGGCATCGGTGGCTCAAGCCTGTTTCCGTCAGCATCAATACCCTGCGTAACCGCACGTTTAATAAGTTCATCGTTATACGGCGTTTCATTCCCGCTCGCGGTTGTCAGTGTGGAATATCTGATATCGGGCGCATCGAATGTCCACATCATCATCGCTCCCCTGCCTCCTTTCCCGTCTGCACCGTGACAGGTGGCACAGCTCAGCATCCCGTACATTCTCATCGTTCCTATTGATGCGATTATGGGTTCGCCTGAATTTGATGTGGCTGTGAAATATATTCTCTCACCGTTGCTTTTGAAATCCGATGCTGTATATGATGGCGTGTATGCAGGGTATGGTGGCGGCAAATAAAAATTCACCGCAAGAAGACCAACAACGCCGGCTGCAATAAGGATTATTGCGATTTTCAGGCTGTTCATACAAGGTCTTTCTTTTTCTCTTCGAACTCTTCCTTGCTTATCTCTCCGCTGGCATACTTTTTCTTCAGGATTTCAATTGCCGAATCCTTTCGTACTGAGCCGCCTTCCCACAGGTATTTAATG
>DAHXMQ010000329.1 GCA_027371625.1 Candidatus Methanoperedentaceae archaeon
TTTTGAAAAGTACTCTCCGGAAGCAATCGCAGTAGAAAAGCTCTTTTTCAATAAGAATGTCACAAATGCAATGTCGGTCAGCGAAGCAAGGGGGATTATCTTTCTTGCGGCGCAGCAGAAGCATATACCCGTATTTGAATATACTCCGCTCCAGGTGAAGCAGGCAATCACTGGTTCGGGAAGGGCAGATAAGAAGCAGATGCAGGAGATGATAAAGAGGCTCTTGAACCTGAAGGAAGTGCCGAAGCCCGACGATGCTGCAGACGGTCTTTCGATTGCTTTATGCCATATTAATATAATGAGACAATAATATGATTTCACATATCTGTGGAGAGATTGCGCATCGCGGCGATGGTTTTGTGGTAATCGATGTCGGTGGCATCGGATATCAGGTCAATGTCACAAAACCGGCAATGCAGGAACTTAACCAGAAAGAAAAGGTAAAGCTATATACTTACCTCCATGTCAGGGAGGATGCGCTTAATTTATACGGGTTTACGAATGCAGGCGAGCTTGAGATATTCAAACTCCTGATAGGAGTTACAAGAGTCGGTCCACAGATTGCGCTGAATATCCTTTCACAGATAAGGATAGAAGAGCTTGCGGCTGCAATAATCCATGAGGACGAAAAGGTATTGACCCGGATTTCCGGAATAGGTCAGAAAAACGCGAAACGATTAATCCTTGAGCTCAAGGATAAAATGAAAAAAAAAATGGGGGATTACAAAGCTCCCGCAAGCAATAATTACGATGCTGTGAGCGCCCTTGTTTCCCTTGGGTTCGAGAAGCGAAGGGCTGAGGAAGCCGTAAATGAAGCATCCAAAGTCACTAAAGAACAGGGAGTTGAAGCGTTGATTAAAGATGCGCTTTCAAAAATAAAAGAACGTAAAGAGTAATAATGGAAGAAAGAATCATCTCTTCGGTCTCGCTCAAGGATGAAAACGAGGACATCACCATCCGCCCCACAAGGCTTTCCGAATTCATAGGTCAGCCTGCCCTCAAGGAATCACTCAAGGTATTCATAGAAGCTTCCAAGAAAAGAGGGGAAACCCTTGACCACATCCTTTTTTCAGGCCCTCCAGGGCTTGGTAAAACCACGCTTGCGCACATCATCGCGCACGAGATGGGCTCTGATATAAAGAGCACCTCAGGTCCGGTGCTTGAGAAGCCTGGAGACCTTGCTGCAATACTTACTTCACTAAAGAAAGGGGATGTGCTATTTATCGATGAAATCCACCGCCTGAATTCTGTTATCGAGGAAATCCTCTATCCAGCGATGGAGGATTACGAGATAGACGTGATGATAGGCGAGGGACCGAGCGCCCGCTCCATAAAACTCACGCTTGAACATTTCACCCTCATAGGCGCAACCACAAGAGTCGGGCTTCTGGGCTCCCCGTTCAGGGACAGGTTCGGATTCACGTCACGGCTCAACCTCTACTCGGTGCAGGAGCTTGTTGAAGTAGTGAGGAGAAGCGCATCTATCCTTCATATCCCGGTAACACAGGACAGCGCGCTTGAGATCGCAAAGCGCAGCCGTGGCACGCCGCGCATTGCGAACAGGCTTCTGCGGCGTGCCTGGGATTTTGCACTGGTGAGAGCCGAGGGGAAAATCACGCATG
>DAHXMQ010000336.1 GCA_027371625.1 Candidatus Methanoperedentaceae archaeon
CAATCCTGTATAATGTATCGCGCTGCTGAGGCACACGATTTATTCCCCTGATCAGAAATTCAAACTCCTGTGGCGCCATGTATTCGCCGCTCGTTGCCCCGGCGCTCTTTGAGATTTTCTCTTCCATAAGCGTTCCCCCAAGGTCATTCGCACCGCAATCGAGGGCGGATTGCGCAAGTGGTTTACCGAGTTTCACCCAGCTTGCCTGGATATTCCTGATATAAGGATAGAGAAGCACCCTCGCCAACGCATGCAGTTTTAAATCCTCAATTCCACGCGAGACGTTTATTCCCACCCCCAAGCTGTTGTTGTAAGGCATAAACGGCAGAGGGACGAATTCCGTGAACCCGCCTGTTTTCTTCTGAATTTCGCGAACTATTAGCAGATGCTCAATCCTCTCCTGCAATGTTTCGATATGCCCGTACATGATCGTGGCAGTGGTTGGAATCCCAAGCCTGTGGGCGGTTTTGATAACACTCATCCATTCATGCGAGGTGAGCTTATCAGGGCATATTTCCTCCCTTACCCTGTCCACCAGTATCTCAGCCGCAGTTCCTGGCATCGAACCAAGACCTGATTTCTTAAGGTAGAATAACGTCTCTTTCAAGCTCATGTTGCTGTTGCGCGCAGCATGGAATACTTCCATAGGAGAAAAGGCATGCAGATGTATCTCGGGAAATTCTTGCTTGATACACTCAAGAAGTTCGCAGTAGTTGAAAACATCCCAGTCAGGGAGAAGCCCTCCCTGGATGCATATCTCAGTGGCATTAATATCGACAGCAGCTTTTACTTTTTCAAGTATTTCCGTGAGGGACATTATATATCCGTCATGCTTCCTGAATGCGCAGAATTTACATGTCCCGATGCAGATGTTCGTGAAATTGATGTTCCTGTTGATCACATAAGTAACATCATCACCAACTGCTTTTTTGCGCAGCTTATCGGCAAGGGAGAAAAGAAATGAGTTGTTATAGAGGGAAAATGCATCATCGGGCGTACATTTTCCTGCCTCGGCTATGCCTTGCAAATCGTCCTGAATACACAGTTCCTGGGTTACATGTAATTTCTGTATAGTACCACCAGAATTTTGCAGCCTTAATGCAGTACTCATTTATATGTTTTCCGAAACCCTTCGGCATCAGAAAGTTCCATGATAAGAGGTGAAATCTCTTTGCTGTACCATTTCTTTTTAATGTACTGAGGATATATGGGCAACCGCTCACGAAGGGGGATATCCACCATCGCCTGCAGTTCCGAAATACCTGGCCATGGGGATTCGGGATTGATGTAGTCGATAGTTTCAGGCGATATGCCTCCGAGGTCAGAGGCGCCGCACCTTACAAGTTCCCCCGGTGAAATCAGGTTGGGTGAAACCTGTATTGCTACATCGCTTGGAAGCATCTCTCTTGCCATGGAGACCGTACTTTTCATCTCCTCTAATCCTGGAGCCTGATGCAAAGCCATTCGGGTTCTCGCTTTGGGAACAAAATTCTGGATTATTACCTCCTGTATATGCCCGAACCTTTCGTGGAGTTCACGTATTTTTTGAATTGAGTTCACCCTGTCTTCCCTTGTTTCCCCAATTCCCACAAGTATGCCTGTGGTAAAGGGAATTCTAAGTTTGCCTGCTGTTTCTATTGTTTTTATGCGCACCGTAGGAACCTTGCCCATGCAGCTTTCATGCGCCTTTATAATTCCCACGGTCTCAAGCATAAGCCCCATGCTTGCATTGTATGGTTTTAATTTTTCAAGTTCTGAGCCTTCAAGCAAGCCCGGGTTGCTGTGGGGCAAAAGCCCGATGCGTATTGAAAGCCGGCACATCTCAGCAAGATAATCAATAATGCTATCATATCCAAGCCTTAAAAGCCATTCCCTGAAGCCCCGGACTTCTTCGGGCTTCTCTCCAAATGTGAAAAGCGCCTCTGAGCAGCCTGCGCGTGCACCTCTTGTGAGTATGTCCTTTACTTCTGGAGGCGAAAGGAGTTTTGCCTCTGGATGCCTTATATCGCACCTGAAACCGCAGTAAGCGCAGTTGTTCCTGCAGATATTGGTAAGAGGGATGAATACATTGCGAGAGAACGTGACGAATCGGGGCATGGGCAGTAATTGAAACAGATTGTACATAATAATGCCGAATGAAAATTATGGTAACCGAGCATAAAAAACCACGCTGAACAATGAGTTAAGGTTAAACTTAAGTTAAGCTGTCCATAATATATAAAATAATTTACCCGGAGTCAAACAATGGAGAAGTGCTATAACATAACGGTAACTGGAAAAGTCCAGGATATCGGTTTCAGGTCTGTTGTCGAGTATGCAGGCAGGCTACTTGACCTGAGCGGTTTGGTTTTTAATGCCAGGGATGGCAGTGTTAAGATTGTTTGCTGCGGCGAGGATAGTGCAATCAGGGAATTTTTCCAGCAGATAAGGATCAGGGGAAAACAGAGAGGTGCGGTGATTGAGGACATCAAAAAACGAGAAATACCTTTTGATGTTATCGATCTTCCGGATACATTCTCAAGGGTACTTGCAGATGATGATATTGATATTGGAAGAAAGCTGGACAAGGGGAATGAATTATTGAGAGATATTAAAAAGGATACTTCAGTTCTCCCAGACGTTAAGAAGGATGTTTCGGTTCTCCCAGACATTAAAATGGGGATAGGTAATTTGAATACGAAGTTTGATTCTTTTATTACAGTGCAGGGAGAGCATAATAAGCGGATGGATGAACATAACAAGCATTTGGATGAGCACAACCTGCGCCTTGAGAAAATTCTTGAAAAGCTAGCTGAAAGATAAAATATTTATCCGATTTTTTGTACATAGCAAGAAGAGCTTAATTAATCGTTAGTTTAAAGTAACCCAAAGAATATTTAACGTGCCCCGAAGCGGGGGTAACCAAGCGGCCAAAGGTGCAGGACTTAAGATCCTGTTGCGCAGGCATTCGTGGGTTCAAATCCCATCCCCCGCATGATAATTTTAATAAACTAATTCGCATTGGATTTCTTCTTGAGTTTATTCAATATTTTGTACCACTCATAAAAAAACAGTACCAATCCCAGAAATGCTATAAGTTCAATAAATTCGTAAGTTGTAAAATCTATTGAGTATGTACTGAAACCTTCTAATAGTTCATGGATAAACAAAAGAATTCCCGTAATAAATATAACTTGACATTGTCACATTAACTATTCAAATATATTTAAATATTTTTAATCCCCATATAAATTTGAGGGGATATATATTAAGAAATTTGTCAGGCTGGCGAGAGTGGATATCAGGCAAGCAAGGATAAGA
>DAHXMQ010000341.1 GCA_027371625.1 Candidatus Methanoperedentaceae archaeon
GAACAACTCTACCAGTTCGCACACTGGGACCTTTGCTGGGCACCTAGAGGATCTTCTTCCTTCGAATTCCTGAATCGAATCGGTATTCTCTCCCCTCGCCTGCTCGCGGTACATGCTGTGCAGGTCACTGACAACGATATCCAACTCATCAGAAATGCAAAAACATCCATAGCCCACTGCCCCCGGAGCAACAGCGCCTTACATGTCGGGAAGATGCCGCTCAAGAAATTCCTGGATGCAGGCATAACCGTGGGACTCGGCACGGACAGCCTGGCAAGCGTACCAACACTAAACATGTGGGATGAAATGCGATACGCCTATCGAATCCATTGTCGAGATGGTATTTCTGCCGAAGACATATTCAAACTTGCAACCATCGGCGGCGCAAAAGCCCTTGGATTGAATAAAGAGATCGGCACGTTGGAGCCGGGGAAAAAGGCGGATATTATTGCCGTACCCCTTCCTCAAAAAAATACCGGCGACCTCTATTCCGACTTGCTCAGGGAAACGAAATCCTGTATTATGACAATGGTAGATGGTAAGATTTTATACCAAAAATAATATTCATCCCACCGATCATATCAATAATAACGAGACCAGACATGACTATAGACCATATCAGAGATAAAGTTTTAACCAACAAACGCCTTACGCGTAAAGACGGCATCGAGCTGTTCAAATCGAACGACCTCCTTACGCTCGGTCGCATGGCAACGCATGTTGCGCAACAGAAGAACGGCAAACGGGTTTATTTCGTCCAAAACATGCACATCAACCCGACAAACATCTGCGTGAACCGCTGCAAATTCTGCGCGTTCAGCAGGAGTAAGGGCGAAGCGGGCGCATACGAGATGAGCATCGACGATATACTGAATAAGGCGCGGGGCGCGGGGAAAGGCGTGCGTGAGTTCCACATTGTCTCTGGTCTCCATCCCGACCTGCCGTTTTCCTGGTACCTGGACATGCTCGGGTCGCTGAAAAAAGAATTTCCAAAAGTACATCTCAAGGCTTT
>DAHXMQ010000360.1 GCA_027371625.1 Candidatus Methanoperedentaceae archaeon
ACGCTTCTCTGGTGCCTTTTGCAAGCTCTGCTGTACCTGCTGCGCCTCTCACCACAGGAATCTCGTGCAGGAAGTACTGCCCTTCGATATTTATCGGAATAATATTATCTTCCTCAGCAAGCAGCGACTCAATAACAGCAAATGGTGAATGGGCATGGATAACAGCAAGTGCCTGGGTGTGCTTGTATATTTCCCTGTGGACTGCCACCTCCGATGAAGCTATTTTATCGAGGCTTGAAGGCTTATCGATATCCACTTCCACAACGCTTTTCTCTGTTATCTCATCAAGTGGGGTTCCGCTTCTGGTTATGAGCATTTTGCTCCCAACACGGATACTGATATTCCCGAAATGCGACTCCACAAGCCCGTGCAGAACGAGCATCTTCCCGAATTTTGCAATTTCCTTTTCCTGCTGCATATTATTTCCTTTTGAAGAAAAGCCAGGAATCCTTTCCCCTGAACCTTGTTTTTATCAGGGCGTATTTCCCGGTCAGCTTTCGCCCTTTAAGCTCGAAGAGAAGTTCATCGCCCTCGTCCTTCTCAATGACGAACTCGCCTTTATCCCAGATACGCACTACTCCTGCCCCGTACATGCCTTCTGGAATTACGCCTTCAAAGTCTGCATACTCAAGCGGGTGGTCTTCTGTCTGGATGGCAAGGCGCTTGACGCCTTCTTTTTCAGGTGGCTCCTTAGGAACAGCCCACGACCGCAGGACTCCTCCAATCGAGAGGCGCAGGTCGTAATGAAGGTGCGAGGCGTCGTGCTCATGTACCACGAAAATATTCTCCATAGTTTTCCCGCCGCCTTTTGGCTCCGGAGATTTTGAAAAATCCCGAAGTTTGTGATATTCCTCAAGCGCCATAACTCACCCGAAGGTAAACGCGCTCGGGCAGACCTTGTTCAGAAAGCAGAGCTCGCATTTTGGTTTCTTCGCAATACAAATCTCTCTTCCGTGCTGGATTAAACGGAGCGCAAAAACATCCCATTCCTCTCTTGGAACGATTTTCATCAGGTCTTTTTCGATTTTATCAGGGTCTGTGTTCGCTGTAAGCCCAAGCCTCGCTGCAACCCTTCTCACATGCGTATCCACGGCTATGCCCTCGTTCTTCCCGAATGCGCCTGCCAGTACGATGTTCGCGGTCTTTCTCGCCACGCCCGGCAGCGTGACCAGTTCTTCCATCGTATATGGTACTTTTGAATTGAAATCATTAACAAGAATCTCGCACAGGTTCTTGATGTTCTTCGCCTTGTTCCTGTAAAAACCCGTAGAATAGATGTCCTTTTCAAACTCTTCCTGCGAAACATTTACGTAATCCTGCGGCGTCCTGTATTTTTTGAAGAGGGTCTTCGTTACCTTATTTATCTGCTTGTCCGTGCTCTGAGCCGAAAGGATGGTTGCGATCAGAAGTTCTAAGGGATTTGAATATTCAAGAGCGATTTTGACATTCAGGTAATTCTTTTTCAATAATCCGATTATTTCATTAACCTTTACTTCCGCCATATTTTCTATTATGCGACACAGGATAATTAAGATTTTGACCGATACGTATAAATTATAGTACTGTTAATTAATTTTATATACAGATTTTAACGGAGGTAAGAGTATGGCAAGGAAAAAAGCATCAAAATCCACCGCATCATCTGCGTCTTCGTGGTGGAAGGAGAGAAGTAAAATTATGGCAAGTGCGAGTAAAACAGTAGCAAAGACAGCAAAACCCAGAGCAAGGAAGAAAGCAGGGGCAAGGAAGGCTAAGAAGGCGGAGAGAGGCATGGCATACGTCTGCGATGTCTGCGGATGCGAGATGGTATGCGTTACAGACAGCGCTGGAGATGTTATCTGCTGCGAAGAGCCGATGACTTTGATCTGCTAAAATAAATTTTTTTATTTTTTTTATAATCTGCTTAATCTTCCACTTTGGAACTTCAAGCCCGATAACTTGCACCAGACGTCTTTTTTCTGTATCAGTACCTTGAATGTGCTTCCCATCTCCATAACGAGGGTCTTGACCTGAAGCATTTTTTTGTGATAATCAGGGCTTTCCTGTAGCTTTTCCATATATTCCTCGATACCGAGCCCGAGCAGGAAATTCGCCAGTCCCGTGAAACCGCAGAATTCCAGCCCGCTTTTCTTGCCCCAGTGTTCCAGCGCCGAGAAATTTATGTGGGAGGTTATATCCTGCCCGCCTATATGCTGGTAGGGATTTTCATTTGCGGTATGCTTATAGTAGCACATGAGCGTTCCCCTGTTCCTGTACTCCTCGTATAATTCCGAGGAAGGGTAGCCGTAGTCTATCGTGAGCACAAATCCCTTTTTTAAGGTTGCTCCGATTTCGTTTATCCATTTTACAGCATCGAGGTTAATCTCAGTCCTGTATCCCTCTGGCAATACAACCCCAAGCTCGGAGAAATAATTTTTAAGTTCCTCCGATGCCGGTTTTAATACTTCAATAAAACCATCATCGTAATCTACGAAGACTTCCATGAGTTCGTTTTCCATTATCACAAGATGCACGGGGAAAGCATCCACAAGCTCATTTGAGAATATGCATCCCGTCATCCCGTCAAGTTCGTGAATAGAATCGTACCATTGCACCTCGTCTTCCAGTCTATTTCTTTGCTCTTCGCGCATAGCAGAGCTTTTCTCGATGATGCAGTAATCAAGGTCGCGGTATAATTCCCGGTTTTTTTTGAGATATTCGAGAACATCGAAAGACAGAAGACCGCTGCCTGCACCCATCTCAACTATGGTGAATCTTTTTTCCCCAAGAATATGCCACATCTCTTCAAGCTGCCTTCCCAGCATTTCCCCGAAAGCAGGAGTGAGATTCGGGCTTGTATAGTAATCGCCGCGCTTTCCGATTTTTTCAGGTGGAGAGGCGTAATAACCAAGCTCTGGGTAATACAGTGCCATTTCCATGAAGTCGCGGAAGGGGATGGCGCCTGAGCGCCGGATCTTTTGGATTATTATTTCGGATAGGGGCATTGAATAAGGATTTGAATACATATTAATATGAGGATTCTTCAGCTCCAGTTTTTTCGATGAATTGAGGCATTGTTCATACCTATGTAACAAATTTGTTCCATTGATTATATCTTGACTTTGTCAGATTAGTCCTTATTAATAATAATCTTTTTTGTTTGGAATAAATATTTATAATACAATATATAATATTGTATTGAGGGATGACCGCATGAATTCACCAAGTTTATGCGTCAAGGATGTAAGAAATATAACGTATGAGTTAAATAAATTTCAAAAGAATTACGCTGAAAAATTCCGAACAAAAACACGAAACTTAAAAGAGCAGGCATTCCAATATGTGAAAGGCAAACTTCTTGTGATCTCTATCTTTTTGTTTAGAAATTTTTTTCTTCTTATGCAGATTTTAGAAGAATTATAGAGGAGAGCCAATAATTGGTGCTGCTTTGAGCATTACAACCAACTACGGACAAACAGTGCAACTAAATAGCGACCACGTTAAGAAAGAATAAAAAATTTTTATCTCGTATCGCTCTTGATTTTCATATTTTTTGTATATTATAGCTCAAGATAAACCCTCACCAAAATCAATAAACTATATATTACTCTCACTCCTATTCAGATGCGGTGATTACCATGCAGGCTGAGGTTTCGACATTATTTGGTTTAAACGTTTACACAGACAGAGGAGTTTATATCGGGAAAGTAGATGACGTAATGCTTGAAGTGGGCGAGAAAAAAGTACACGGTCTTGCGGTCATAAAATTAAATCCCGATATGTTCGATGAATCCGGCAAGGGGACGATAATCCCGTACAGGCTTGTAACTGCTGTTGCGGATATTGTTCTCATCAGGCATGTCAAGGACTCGTTCAAGAAACCCGAGGAAATCCCAGAGGATTACAATATTCCCGATGAGGAAGAACAGTAAGTGTGAGTAATTTTTCAGACAAGGAGATGAAGGAGAGGGAACTCTATTCAGACCTCAAGGTATTCCCTCCTTTTGCTGTCAGGATTGATGGGCGCGGTTTCCGGCGCGTTCTTGAAGGTTTTGAAAAACCGTACGATGAAAGGTTCGCGCGTGCGATGGCTGATTCTGTTGAACAGTTCTTCCTTGAAAGCGGCTTTTACCCTCTTTTTGCCTTCACTTTTTCAGATGAGGTAAACCTCTTTTTCTATGAAATCCCCTACAACAGCAGGCTTGAGAAGATCGATTCCATCGTGCCGAGCTTTTTTTCTTCCGCGCTTACGATTAAGCTGAATTTAACAAAACCAGTATCATTTGACTCAAGAATAATTCTCCTGGGAAAAGAAGACATCTACAAATATCTTCTATGGAGGCAGGCTGAAACCTGGAGGAACCACATGAGTTCCTATGGCTATTATACGCTCCTCAAAACAGGGCTGAGCGAGAACGAAGCCGCCCATAGCCTGAAGAACATGAAAGCAAGCGCAATCCACGAGCTTGTCTTCCAGCACGGCATTAACCTTGCAGCCACACCTGCGTGGCAGCGATGCGGTATTTTGATCTACCGTGAATCACATGAAAAAACTGGTTATGACCCGATTAAAAAAATCGAAGTCAGGGCGAAGAGAAAAAAAATAGTACAGCTTTGGGAAACCCCGATATTCAAGACCGAGGAAGGGCGAAGGCTTATAGAAAGGCTCATTTCATGATTGTGTCAATTTTTGCCTGTATCATCACGTTATATTATCTATAATACTTAGTCAGTGAGATTCTGGACGTTCTATGAATATTACACTTACCCTCATGGCTGTGCTCGGAGTTGCCCTGTTTATGGGGCTGAACATCGGAGGCAACAATGCTGCCGCAGCCATGGGAGCGGCTTACGGGGCAAAAGTCCGCACCAAGTACCAGGCGGTTTTGTTGATCGGCATTTTTTCAGTCCTCGGTGCGGTGCTAAGCGGAGGCGCGGTGATAAAAACGCTCGGAAGCGGAATCCTGCCAACAGGGACGATATTGATCAATGGAGCGATAATAGCAGTCGGCGCCTCGGCGCTTACCATTTTTCTGGGGAACATCCTTCGCGTGCCAATATCCACAAGCCAGGTCGCTGTTGGTTCCGTGGTTGGAATCGGGTTTTTCTACGGCGCATCCAAATTAAATACGCCGCTCCTTGGCGAGATCGTAGTCTGGTGGGTGGTTACTCCTGTTATTGCCTGGCTGCTTGCGTATATCATGGGAAAATACCTCTACACAAGGGTTCTTATCTGGATTGCCGACCACCATGATTCTGAAGCCTCGATAAAGACCTTCTTGAATGTACTCCTTACCTTATCCGGCTGTTATGTGGCATTTTCCGTGGGAGCCAACCATGCGGGCATTATAGTCGGACCTTTTGTGGGAGCAGGTGAATTTCCCTCTTCATACGGCGCTCTTTTCGCAGGAATCGCTATCAGTATCGGTGCTCTTCTCATGGGCGGGAGGGTAATGGATACCGTGGGTAATGAAATCTGTGAACT
>DAHXMQ010000362.1 GCA_027371625.1 Candidatus Methanoperedentaceae archaeon
ACCCTGTTTTTCGACCAGCCGGCAAGGTACTTCCAGCTCAGGGAGATTTCAAGGATGTCGTTTCTCCTGTAAATCCTGAACAGGTCATTTTTTTCCGAAACATAGCTCTCATACACCCCTCTTTTCTCTTTTTTGATCAAGCCCTCTTTTTCAAGTTTCTTTACGTGGTTTATCACGGAGGGCATTCCGAGCTTGAGCATCCTTGAAATCTCCCTGAGCTGGAAGTACCTTGCCGGCTGGTCGAAAAACAGGGTTAGGACGCGATAGGTGGTATATCCTTGTAGCATGTGATATATTTTTATATCAAGTGATATATAAAGTTATCAGTTGTTTCGCCCGTGCCGATAAGAAGTTTAAACTGCACTTTATATTTTGATCAGTTCCATCTCCAAATCTTCTTCTTTCATTCGTTTCTTAAGGTACTCGATGTCTAGTTTATCCGAATACACACCAACGAGAACCTGCGCCTGCTCGCAATCATACTGCGATTTCCAGTGTTTGCAGGCATTGAGTCTATCAACTATCAAATCCTCGATGGAGAGAATACGAATTAATTTTCCTTCATGCATGATTTCATTCACGCGCCTACCTTCAGTAGAGTCGCCTACGATCTCAATACCAATGTCTTTTGTATAGAACCAGTGGCGCCCGATCTTTGAAAATCCCATTTTTTCAAGTACTTTTTCAAGAGAAACCCTGTCTGCGAGCAAATCAATGTCTATGCTTTTACAAGTTCCCCTCGTATAAAATTCCACAGCGCTGCCGCCGACTAAGACAGGTTTCTTGTTTTTAGGGAACTTCTCGCTGATTTCTGCTAAAATCCCGAATTTACTGCTTAATTCTTCCAAGGCAGAACCTCTTTGATTTTATTTCCCTCAAAAATAACTCCTTCTTTTACTCGAAGCTTGGCTATCTCGATGAACATTTTGACTTTTTCTGGTGCTCTTGGTTTTGTGCGGATGGAGGTCATGAGTTTGTAGTATAGAATCACAACATGAAAGTATAAGGATTTGCATTCATTTAAGAAATGGCGTCAGATGATAAAATAAAATCCGAAGAAAAATAGTTTTGTGACCATGTCTCATATGCGACATGGTATATAATTTTTATGTGACCATGTCACATAAAAAAGAGGGCGTTTCAGGTCGGGGATTAGATGTGAAAGGGGAGGCGCTGGTGAGGTTTAACTACCCACGGTAAACTAATATTACCGTCAAGAGAGCTATAATTGCAGTCAAAACTACCAACCAGAGTGTTAATGTTTTAATT
>DAHXMQ010000383.1 GCA_027371625.1 Candidatus Methanoperedentaceae archaeon
AGGACATACCGAAAAATAACATAGTAAATTTTATAATGTAAGCCATCCTATATAATGGCATGGAGACTTATAGGCAATATACATGGTGGCTAAAAGCCCTCTCAGGAGCAGATGAAGTCCAAGCAAGACGTTTTGCGGGTGCAATAGCACTTGAAATTGGATGGGGTGGAATTACAAAAGTTGAAGAACTAACGGGAATGTCCCATTCAACTATCAGTAAAGGAATAGAAGAACTCAAAACCTCAGAGAAACTTGAACCTCCAGAAAGACTTCGAGCATCTGGCGGAGGAAGAAAAAAGGTAGAAGAAAAAGATCCTGGAATCCTTAATGATCTTGAAAAAATAATGGATGAAAACACTTCGGGTGACCCAATGAGTCTTCTAAAGTGGACAAATAAATCAACTTATAAAATCGCAGATGAACTGAGGAAGATGCAACATAAAATCGATCCAGATACAGTAGGGCGTCTTTTGAAAGAAAACGATTACTCACTTCAGGCAAATAAGAAAAATATCGAAGGTTCTTCAGTACCAGAAAGAGATGCCCAGTTTAGATACATAAATGAGCAGGCTAAAGAATTCATAAATCAAGGGTATCCTGTAATATCAGTTGATGCAAAAAAGAAAGAAAACGTTGGAGAATTCAAAAACCCCGGAAGAACCTGGACAAAAAAAGGCCAGGCCAAAGATGTCAATGTGTATGATTTTCCTTCACTTGGAAATGGTAGAGCGACGCCATATGGGATTTATGATCTGAAGAGAAATGAAGGAATGGTAAATGTGGGAATAAGTTATGATACCTCTGAATTTGCCGTTGAAAGCATCAGGCAATGGTGGCTTATGTTTGGAAGAAATAATTATCCAAATGCAAAAGGGTTAATGATATGTGCAGATGGTGGTGGGAGTAATGGAAGTCGCAATAAAGGCTGGAAATTTCATTTACAGGAACTGGTGAACCAAATTAAAATACCGATAACTGTATGCCATTACCCTCCTGGGACAAGCAAATGGAACAAGATAGAACATTGCATGTTTTCATATATTACAATGAATTGGAAGGGTAAACCACTTATTAGTTATGAAACAATCATAAAACTCATTAGTGGCACGAAAACAAAAAAAGGTCTTACCGTGGCATCTCGATTGGATGAAAAGGAATATACCAAAGGAGTCAAAATATTGGATGAAGAAATGGAAAAATTACAGATAGAATACCATTCTTTACATCCTAAATGGAACTATTCCATTTCACCAAAAGGAGATTAATTTGGATAAGTTATTTCACGGTAACCCCTTAGTGAAAGAACTTTTTTTCCAATAGTTACTATTATGGTCTTATCGTCATCGAATTTTTCAATATTTTCAATTTTTGCTATGTTTAGCCAATCAAAACCAAACATCTGTATTAGAGATTCTATGAATCTTTCGTTATCACTTCCAAGAATTTTATCCCAGCTAAACAAATACAAGTCTTGCTGAAATATCTCAGGCGGCATATCATGATTTGCATTAAATTTGAGGGGGTTAACAGTAGTAATGCCTCTTTTTTCTAGGGTTGTACTTGGTCCATCATGTATGTGAAAAAACGAAGGCATTGGGATTCCATTGCAGTTTTCAAAGGCAGCAAGATGAAAACCTAGACTGGGGGTACCGTTAGAGGATACTTGGGCATTCAATTGTTTTGCCAATTCATTTGCAAAACTTTGAAGAGTGGTAAGTGAAGTGCTGGAATTAATGAAGTTTGATAACCATTGATCAGTAGGAATATCAGTAATAGTGCCTAAGCCCCAGCATGAAATTCCAGCATTTAGATGAGGAATTGTTTGTAACTTCCGTGCAGCATTTGGTGTCACATATCTTAACCCAGTTTGTGTCTGAATGTTCGTTACTGCTGAATCGGCAGCCATAGCGATACCAAATGAACTCAACTCTGTAAGTACCAATGTCATAGTATATTCCTACATTGAAATGAACTTAAAACTTATTACGATTTCGTTTTAGCAAGCATATTCACCCAAGCACTCTCTCCATCACCCCAATCGCCCTCCTCAAATTCCCCTCAGAAACTGCATACGAAATCCTGATATGCCCTTTCCCATTCTCCCCGAAAGCCGAGCCTGGAGTGACAATCACGCCTTTTTCCAGCAACTTCTGCGCCGCATCCTCATCCTCCACCTCCGGGAATGCATAGAAAGCCCCCTGCGGCTTCACGCATTTAATACCCATTGAAGCAAATCCTTCCAGCAGTATATCCCTTCTTGCCCTGAAACTCTCGCGCATCCCGGTCACGCACTCCTGCGGCCCCTCGATCGCTGCCAGCGCTGCCTTTTGGGCTATTGAATTGGCGCATGCCTGGATGTACTGGTGCACTTTCAGCATCTGCTCGATGTAATCCTTCCGTGCGGCTGCATAGCCGATGCGCCAGCCCGTCATGGCATACGTCTTGGAGACTGCGTTGATGGTAATGACCTTATCCGTGAACTGCGCCGGGCTGACATGCTCGCCCTCGTAGATGAAATGCTCATATACTTCGTCTGAGATTATCGTAATGTCATTGTCCTCCGCTATCCCTGCCAGCGCTTTAATCTCCTGTTTTTTCTGGACTGTCCCAGTGGGATTTGAAGGTGAATTAATAATCAATGCAACGGTTTTAGAAGTAATGGATTCATTCACGGCTTCAGGCGTTAATGTCAGCTCTTCGCCAAGAGGTATGCCCACCACCTTTCCCCCCGCCATTTTTGTTAATGGCGCGTAGGATACAAAACCCGGGTCAGGTACCAGAACCTCATCACCGTTATCCACCAGCGATTGCAGTGCCAGGTGAAGCGCCTCCGAGGCTCCCGAGGTGACGATTATTTCCTCTGGCTCGACAGAAAAATGGTTATCCCGCCCAAACTTCCTGCACAGGGCTTCCCTGAGCTCAGGGATTCCGAGATTCGCGGTATAGCCTGTGAAGCCTTTATTGATGGCATCGACAGCAGCATTTTTTATATGCAGAGGTGTATCGAAATCGGGCTGCCCAAGTCCCAGGTTGATGGCATTTGCACCTGCGCCCTCAAACATCTTGCGGATTCCTGAGATATCTATACTTTTTACTCGCTCTGAGAACATGCTATCACTCAAACACTGTATGCCTTTTCTTAAGCTCTGCCTCGCTTGCCCCTGTCCTCACCATCAGCTCTGAGATAACAGCATCAAGGAAGATGAGCGCAGAAATCTCAAAAATAGTCCCAAGAGGTGCAAGCTGGGGATATCCTATCATTCTGCGTTCGTGATAATCCTCGTAATTAATGTCCTCTTTCGTTCTTCCAGGAATTATAACAACGATATCTGAAATAGTACCAAGGGTGGAATCCTTGTTGGAAGTTATGGCAGCAAGTTTTGAGCCGATTTTTTTCGCAATCGCCCCAAGGCTTGCAATAGAAGGTGTTTCGCCAGAGCCTGAGACTGCAATCACCAGGTCATCGGGCGCTACAGCAGGGGTTGTGGTCTCACCCACCACATAAACATTAAATCCCATATGCATCAGCCTCATCGCAAAAGCCCTTGCCGCCAGACCCGACCTTCCAGCCCCCATCAGGAATATCCTCTTCGAATCCATTATGCCTTCTACTAAGGAGCTTACAGAGGCTGTGTCAAGTTTCAAGGCGACTTTTTTTATGTGGTCTGCGATAAGCTTCATCGATACGATGGTAGTTTCGCATTCTTTTTCATTTTTCATTTAATCCACCTTTTCTTCTTCTCCCTTATATTCAATCCGCTTCGTCTCCCAGCCGTCAAGCTTTTTTAACTCGTTGTATATACGAAGCATCGTGTCAATGCTTCCATCCCAGTGGAGTGTCTTTTTTACATCCTTTTCCCGGAGCTGGTTGACCATGGATTTCACAAAATGGGCGAGCGCAAACTTCTTCGAAAAAGGTATATTAAAAATCACCCTGTATCCGCCTTTGGTTTTTTGCATACGAGGTTAATACATACCCCATGTTTTCAT
>DAHXMQ010000268.1 GCA_027371625.1 Candidatus Methanoperedentaceae archaeon
AGAGGTCGCTTATCATCTCTTTTGGAGAACCTGGCGCTGGAGGCTTGATTTCAGTTGGCAAGCCCATCAGATACGCAGAGAGAACCACAAGGTCATCCATTCTCATCTCCAGCTTGAGCTCATCCCTGCCGTCGAGAAGGTTGCGCCTGCAGAACGGGCATGTACTGATTACTATTTCAGCACCTGTGGCTTTTGCATCGGTCATTCTATCCTTGGCAACAGCCAGCGCAAGGTCAGGAAGACCTGCCTTCACTCCTCCGCCAGCGCCACAGCATCTTTGCTCATTACGGTTGCGTTCCATTTCCACAAACTTGACGCCGGGCATGCTCTTTAAGACCTTCCTGGGCTCCTCGAACACGCCTACATGCCTTCCGAGGTGGCAGGGGTCGTGATAGGTAACTGTTTTGTCAAAACTCTTTTCCCACTTTATCTTTCCCTGCTCGATCTGCTCTGCAAGGAACTGCGACATGTGGATTGCTTCGAATGGCAGCGGTTTGCCGTATGCTCGAGGCCAATCGATCTTTGCAGCCCTGAAGCATCCGGCGCAGGCAAATACCACCCGTTTTGCGCCTCGCGCCTTGAGCGCTTCGATATTATGCATGGCTGAAAGTTTCGGGACATCGCCGAGATGCTGCTGTCCTGTCCTTATGAGCGCAGAGGAGCAGCACCATTCATCCTCGCCGAGAACCATGAAAGGAACATTGAGCTTGTTCAGAATTCTTGCCGTGTTGACGCAGAGCACCTGCTGGTTGTATCCCGCAGTGCAGCCGATGAAGTATGCAATATCAGACTTTTCTGCGATTTTGATATCTGGCGTCACCCAGGCAAGTCGGTCTTTTTGCTGCTTCATATACGGGTTGTGCTGTTCACCTATGAGCTTGGGGAAAAGGCTCTGTTTGCCGAAGGGACCTGTGCCGTGCTTTACAAGGTCTGCACGGGTGGCTTCCCAGAGTTCGATGGTATCGATGCCTGCGCAGCATACAGTACCGCACATCCCGCAGGTGGTGCAGTTGTACAGGTCATCCGTGAATTTCTTGATCTCCTCGGGCGGGATTGCAGCGGGTCCGAAGAGTTTTGCTTTCCAGCCATAGGTTTTGTTCATGAATTCTCGCCAGCGGACGATTTTATCCCTGGGTTCTATAGCCTGGTCTTTGTTCCTTGCAGCATACGTCGGGCAGTACTTGACGCACTCTCCGCATCGTGTGCATGCATCGTACTCCATCAATTGCATTGGTGTTAGATTGTGAAGTAAAATTGCAGGTTTATTTTTTGCCATGTTTATCTCCTATGTTTGCATATTATAAATATTGTTCGTAATAAGACTAACTATCAAGGGTTCACCTCAACATAGCCGCCTTTGTTTATCATGATGACAAGCGGTGTCACGAACATGTGGAAGAGCTTGCTGAAGGGTAGATAGGCAATGCAGAACAGCAGTGTGAAGGTCTCGTGGAAAACCAACGTAACGTTATCGAAAAAGCCCGGGTACTTTATGATGTATGTGCTTATTAACATACGACCGGGTACGTGGTAAACATCCAGCCTTAAGTAATAAGCAAGAAAGCCCGTAATTATAACGATGCTCAAACCGCCAATGGAAATCCAGTCGATGCTTGTCCATCGTGCGGCAGGGACATCCATGAATGCGAGTCTTCTCACCGCTGCTATTATAATCCCAACGGTCAGCATTGAAGCAAGTGTAAGATTCACAGGCTTGAGAATATGGAATATCCAAGGGAAAAATGTCTGGTCGTTAAGGACGAAAGGCCCATAGAATTCCGCTACTGCTGCGACTACTGTTAGTATGAATAACCCGATAAATCCCCAGAAAATGAGTATGTGCATCACCCATTCAGTCTTTCTCCGCCGCCATGTCCTGCGCTGGAATAGACCGTCAAGGATTATTATCCCGAGTGCTGCAGCCGTGCCCTTCTCAAAGATTCTATGGATTATCAGTTTTAGCGTGCCCCATGCACCGAGGGGTTGAGTTGCTCCTTCGGGGATGCCGCGTCCCCATTTCGATAGTTGCAGGTATAATCCTACAAAGAATATGATTACGGAGATAACAGCTACTGTAACCATTATTCTATAATCCATGAAAAGCGTGTCGAAAACTTCTTTACCGCCGATTTGTAAACCTTCTGTCATTTTTCCTCCTATGTGCCTTGATGGCTTTCCTCCTAAGAATCACTTTTATATTAAGCTTTCGTTATTTCGTTATGTGGCATGAGAAAATGGAGAGCAGGATAATCCTCCATGTCGATATGGACAGCTTCTTTGCATCCGTGGAGGTGAGGGAGAAACCTGAGCTTGCAGGCAAGCCAGTTGTAGTTGGCGCAGACCCGAAAGGAGGAAAGGGAAGAGGAATGCTGCAAATCCATTAGCAGGGAGACGACCTTCGAGGAGGATACCGATGATGCTGTGGTTCTTTTCCGGACGATGGAGGAACTGGCAGAGGATGTCCACAGGTCGCTTGTTGACGAAGGCTTCCTTTTCAAGACGCTGACGATAAAGGTGAGATACAAACATTTCATAACCCGCACGAGAGCGCATACACTTGCGCACTATACGGATGAACAGGGCGTGATAAAGGAAACGGCGAAGGCGCTGTTAAAGGAGTTTATAAATGGGAAGCTGGTGAGGCTGATAGGGGTAAGACTGTCGAATCTTGAGAAGCGGAGAACGAGGCAGAGGTTGATGGAGGAGTTTGTGAGGTTTTAGCATTTACTTTGAGCCCAGCTTCACAGTTCAAAAAGTTTCACTTACATAATCTCTAAAAGTTCTTTTGTCGTATAGACCTTTACATTATTCTGCTGCTGAAACCCTTTATCCTCGCTCCATATCCCGTCAACCTTAGTCTTCATCGCAAGCGCCAGGAAGGGCGCATCATCTGGATCGATATCTTTCATGATTTCTTTAGCCTCCATATAGCAGTCCGCGTACTCTTCTTTCGGGTAAATGGTAATTCGCGAAAAGAGCGTTTCCATCACCTGCTGTAAATCCGCGGGTGCAAGTTTTGACTTCTTTTCGATAATATCGGTATGCTTCAAAATTTCAGTAAAAGTATATTCCGGCGCAATAAATTCGATATTTGAATTCATCAGAATATAACGCCTTATGGAGTTGGATATGAGGGGGGATATTATAATATTGGTGTCTATCACCAGTCTCATTTTCCCAACTCACGCGATATCGTGTTGCTCCCGTATGGACTTTTTTATAAGTTTTCCGATTTCAACAGCGTCCTTTTCTGTTAACTCACTTTTCTGCAATATGCTATCGACTAATTGAATTTTCCGGGCGTATTCCCACATTGCATTTCTTGCAATTACACTCCATTTTATTTCATTGTGATGCTTTATGACGTTGTAGAGGTCGTCAGGGACAGATAAAGTCATTGTTGGCATAAATTGAATTATGTTTATACACATATTTATGTGTTATGTCGCTCATATCCTCCACCCTCTCTCACCCTCAGCTTTCGCATATCCCAGAAATGCCGAATCGCTATCATGCGCCCGGAATCGCGCCTCTGCAATCTCCTTGTTCATGTTCGCATAGCAATAGACGCATCCGTGCGGACAGGTATCATAGGCTCCTATGTCCACGCTCTCGGTGCAGCCGCATTCCGCTCGTGTGGGCTTTGGAGCATGCAAAAATTTCCTATTGAAAAGCTCTTCCACGAGCTTTCCATCGATGCAATGTGCCTTTTTGATGCGCGGATTTAGAAGGTAGTCGCCGCAGCAGGTATGAATATTAATCCCGTGCTTGCGCGCGATACCGGCAAGTTCGTTTGCAAGCTTAATCCTGAGATTGTTATCGGGGTCTGTGATTTTAATCCCGTATTTTGCCTGGAATCTTTCAAAGTTCGTCTTTACTTTTCCGTATCTGACGGCAAAGCTGAAATAGCATCGCTCAACATAGCCCTCAAGCTCTGAGGCAAGAGCTTTGAAATTTTTGATGTGAAAATCGTAATCTGTGATATCTGAAATGATAATCGGGTCGTATCTCCAGTTGATATGCTTGGGAGAATATCTTTTACTCAATTCTTTTAGGGCTTCAATTGCTGTTTCTTTGCCTGCTGTATTGCATTCAAAAATCCCCGGCAAGCCTGTGATGGTATAATTGAAATAAAATTTATAGCCAAGAGCTTCGATTGTCCTCAGGTTTTCGAGGAAAGGCTTGAAATTCTTCGACCAGAAAACAAAGCAGATGACATCCTCAGGCTTCAGCGATACTACGTATTTTTGCCCTCCGAACGGATTCACATATCCGGCGAAGCCTTCTTTCAACCTGTTCATGAACCAGTCGCCGTAGAATGCCGGGATGTCCGTGCGGCGTGAGACCGAGATTATCCTGCTCATTTTCTTCAAGGTTATCTTGCTCGTATGTCCACATAACCGCGATGCAGTTTATAATTTCTTGTACTTAAAAAAAGTCGGCAAAAGCCGATAGAATAGAATCGTTGACGGGATATAGGAGGAAACTACTTCGACTTTTGCCTGATATTATATACGTCAATTGCCGATATATACTTTACGGCAGCCCATTTCTAAGTAAGGTCAATAACATTACCCGATGCAAACCATCTAAGCCACACCAGAAGGATTCCTGTAAGGGCAAAAGCTACCGGAATAAAAGCAAATATTGCTTTTCTGCCTGCATGGTTCCTGGTTATAGAGACACCCAATAGCATGCTCCAGATAAAGGTAGCACAGAGCAGGATAATCGATGCAGGCACAAGAATATGGAAGAACTCAAGAGAATCGTCACCCATTGCAATAATCGCAGTACCGAACTCTATAGGAAGGAAAATGTAACCGAAATTGGTAATAACTTCCCTGTATTTGGTGCCGCTTAATGCTGAGGCTGCTGCGCATACGATTAAGTAAAGAGATGCGGCAGAGATAATTGATCCCAGTGCAAAAAAGGGGAATGGCAGCTCAGGGAGCACTACCTCCCATCTGACGAACGCCATGTACATGCCTATCAAGCCAGCAATGAATACCGACTCCCATACATTTGGAGAATAAGGTTTTAGCAATTCAGCGCCTGGCATGCGGAGCCCGGCATGAATGCCATTACGTGGACAATTTTTAACGCAGTTCCAGCATTCAAGGCAGTACCTGTTGGAGTCAAGCTGGTTAGGATTCAGGAACATCGGGCATGTTGCGGCTTTTTCTGAGCCTGACAGACATTCCTTTGTACTGCAATTGTCGCAGGTAGTGGACTTTGGACGTATTCCAAAAATGCTCAGTCTGGCTATTCTTGCAAGCCAGCCGCCGATAGGACATAGATACCGGCACCATGTGCCCCTCCTGAACAGAAAGCTAACTGAGACTGCAAGCACAAATATGGATATAAAAAGATAGGTTCCAAGGCGTGCCACAGACTGTACTGGATAAGACTTCACGATTAGA
Organism: Candidatus Methanoperedentaceae archaeon; assembly: GCA_027371625.1. Classification (GTDB taxonomy): domain Archaea; phylum Halobacteriota; class Methanosarcinia; order Methanosarcinales; family Methanoperedenaceae; genus Methanoperedens. The sequence goes on from DAHXMQ010000268.1 coordinate 5,421, forward strand.
GTGATAACGATGAAAGAAACCGGCAGTACCCAGCCCGCTCTCATATACGGAGCATTGGGCGCCTTTCCAAGAAGCTTATCCGATATAGAGCGGGCTGCATTCGCAAGACCTCTCAGGGGGCACAGGTTGCCACACCAGAAACGTCCCAGGAACACCGTTGATATAGAGACCAATGGCAGCCAGATTACCCAGATAACAAAATTCCAGAGATTATTATCATTTCCTTTCAAGTAGAACTGACCGAGCTTCAGGTATCCTTCCTGGAAAGGGCCGATGCCTATGCCAAAATAACCCACTACCAGCAGAAAAGCTAAGAATATCCCCATAATAGCAAACAGAATATTAGGCACCCATCGACTGCGTACGAAACCGTAAAACCAGTGCTGGCTTTTGAGAGGGCTGAAAGGGTCTGCATAATCCTTTTCTCTATGGTATCCTGTGAAATCAACTGATAGATATACTATGAGGGCAAGGTAAGTGAGATAGAAAACAACCTGCAAAACCGAAGGCTGGCTGCTGTAACCAAAAAGGGTGTAAAGCAAACTACCCAGTACGCTATGTTCGCTAAGAATCTGGCTGGTATCCCATGCAGCAATGGTGCCGGGAAGAATACCAGCAGCCTGCAATGCACGGGTCGCCTGCCCTGTAAGTCCTGCTGCGAAAACGATCAATATTATCCCAGTATATTTGAAGAATTTCCTGAGGTCAAGCATGTACATGCCTTTGAACATTAACCCTGCGAAAAATACAGTTGCAGCGATTCCAAACATCAGTCCGGTTATAACGCTGTTAAAAGAGGACACAGCAAGCGTCCCTCCAAGGAAGAGGACTGTCTCCACACCCTCCCTGAAAACAGACAGGAACGCCAAACCTGCAATTCCTAAAACACGCCTTGAAGCTACAATACTATCAACTTTTTCATGAAGTTCACCCTTGATTTCTCTGGAATTCCGCGACATCCAGAGTATCATGTAGGTTAAAACAACAACAGCAGAGAGCGTTGCAATGCCTTCAAAAACCTCCCCCGATACCCTGTACAGTTCTCCAAAAATCAATGCTACAATTAGACTTGCTGCTATCGCGGCTGCTGTGCCGATATACAGGTACCTATAGAGGTCTTTCCTTCCAACTTTTCCCAGATAAGCAGCCAAAATACCGACTATCAATGCTGCCTCTGTTCCTTCTCTTAAAGTTAATACGAATGATTCTATCATCCTATCATCTCATATTGGGATTCATTTTACCTTAATCTTTGAAGCGACTTCCCTTCCGAGGGCATAGCGCGAGCCAGAGACGCATACAATAAGAGGCCCGCCGAAAGGTGCCACTTCTTCCACCCTGACGCAAGCCTCTGGAATCAATCCAAGGGATGCGAGGTACTGGAGCATTTTCGGGTCTTCTTCAAACACGCTGACGATAATCCCCTTCTCTTGAGCTTTTAGTTCTGATAATGACTTTACCTTTTCTTTCGCCACAGTACCCTCCTTGTCAGGTATCGGATGACCGTGTGGGCAGGTCTTAGGATTACCGAGGCTCGTTGCAATGTGCTCTTCCATCTCAGGGCTTATGGCATGCTCAAGCCTGCATGCTTCATCGTGTACCTCATCCCATTTGTAGCCGAGAATATCTGTAAGCAAACGCTCTGAGAGCCGGTGCCTCCGGATGACTTTTTTTGCCATCCTGCTGCCTTCCGCTGTGAGGCACACGCCTTTTTCAGTATGGCTCACCAGCCCCTTTTGTTCAAGTTTTTTAACCATCTCTGAAACGGATGGCGGGGAGAGCTTCAGGTGCTCAGCAAGCCGGGACGTGCTCACAGGATGCGCTGCCTGCTGGAGTTTGTATATCGATTCGAGGTATTCCTCAATCCTAGGGGTATCTGCTTCCATATTCATGCACCCCCAAGAGAGACTATCAGGTCGGTGAAGAAGCCGGACAGAAGACCTATGGCAATACCCGTCATTACTGTTTCGTTTGTTGTTTGTTTTACTGCGACTGAATACATGAGCAGTATTACGAAGATTAAAGCCCCCCCCCTGCGAATGCCATGAACAGCACGTATAAAATTGGGGAAACCCAGATACTTCCTGCCAGCGTTCCCAAGAACGTTGGTCCCCCTCCTATTAATCCGAGTTTTATAAGGGTCAGGATAGGAGGTCTTTTATCGCTACCTTGAAGCGGTCCTAGTATTCCAAATCCTTCGGTTGCATTATGCAGCCCGAACCCTATAATCAGGATTAGTGCGAGCCCTATTACACCTGCCGCGTAGGATTGACCGATGGCAAGCCCTTCGCTGAAATTGTGCGCTCCGATACCGATTGCTATCATTGTTGCAAGTTTTAGCCCGTCTATATGCACCGTGTCTTTGCCTGCCATGCTGTTTTCCAGCGTTGTTTCTGTTGCCGGTGCTTTCATGTATCTGCGCTCGTAGAGCGCAAGCCCTATCAGTCCCAGGATTATTCCGGCGAACATGGCTATAAGAAGTGAAACGCCGTCAACGAGGGGCGTTTTTCCGGTGAAGGAACTTATTACCGCGTTCGTGGTGGTATCCCACGCGTGCCCGAACACGTCCACCACAAGAAATACAAGAATGCCTATGGCAAGGGCGTTGAGAAATGCCTTTGTCCTCTGGCTTGCTTTCAAGAGTGCCAGTGGAAAGCCCAGGAAGATCGTGAATCCTGCAATCGCGCCGAGTATTAAGAGCTGATAGTAGTTGATCATTATTGTCCCCCGCATCTGTGTTTTACAAGTGGGTCTTTTCTTCCTATCCTTGCGGAATAGGCGCCGATTATTCCTATGACAAGCGCTGCTTCGAGCGCTTCCCTGGAGGTTATTAAAAAGCTTGCTAACATTTGGACACCTTTTAATTGTTGTTAGGTATGCCTAACTCAAGGCTTTTGGTAGCCTTATAGTTTTCGCTTGGTTGAAAGTAATCCTGCGATATTGAATGAAATATGCTATCGGTTGTCTTATCCATTTTACATGTTTCTCGATGGGATGAAGTAAATGATCAACTGCTCTGTGTATCCAGGTATTAAATCAGCGTTGATAGTTTCCTATGCGTTAAAAAAGAGCGGGTTTCTGAAAGAAAAAGCTGGTAACCTTCTTTTGCTTTTATCTATGGTAATGATAATTATAAGAATTATATAAATAAGGGTTAATATTATATACTATGGGATTATAACGATTAATAAAGATATAATTGTTACATAGGAGGATAAAATGATAGTCTCACCGTATTGCGAGAAACATGATATGCCACTTAGGCTTCTAACGCTGTCGCATTGTGAAAGGCGGCACGATGATGGCTGCGAAAGCGGGTTGTGCGAACACTTCGGCATGCGGTTTTATTCAAAGTCCGGATTTTAAGTAAGTTATGAGCCTACTTGATATTACGGAAGAAAAAATATTTCAGACCCTTGGCAGGGGTAGAGACCCGAACTACAAACCCATAGTAAGAGCAAACCTGATAAAAAAGGTTGAACCTTTCGATTTCACCCGCCTGTTACGATAACCTATCTTTTTTAACATGACCATAAACTTTATATCCGATAATGGTTATGTATGATTTTGACAAAACTAAAATTATTATGACAAACCTGAATTTCATTAAGCAATACCACAGCACGATGATAAAAGCGCTGGGCGAGGATGCCAAGAAAGTAAATGCCAAAGTGGGTTCCATACTTGCCGACAACTGGGCAGAAAATGCAGGAAATTTCAATAATAATACGGAATTTGCACAGAGCTTTGAAAATTATCTTAAAAAGCTTGAGTTCGCGGATGAGGTCCGAGTAAACTGCAACGAGAAGAACTATACCCTTGACATCAAAGGATGCGTCATCTGCCACGGGAACGAGATACTGAGAAAGGAAGGCATTCCGACTGCCTGTCCTATTATGCAGGCTGCCAAGTATGCAGCCGTCAAGAAAATCGGAAGAAATGTCATCACGAAAGGAGTGGAAAAACCGGGCGTTGTTGGCGAGTGCACAATAAAGTTTGAACTGGAGTAATCTCCTAAATTTTCCTTTCGAGTTCGTATAAGTTCGTTACGAGTTTATCTAAAATGATTCAGTATCTCCATCCAATGCCCTACATCGCCGACTCCTCCCTCTTCATCGTCCGAAAACGTCTCGAAGGAAGCGTGATAACAGTCCCTTCTGTAGTTGAAGAACTCAGGGACGAAAATGCCAGAACAACGCTTGAATTGATGAACGTACATATCGAGCCTCCGCTTTCAGCTTTCAAAAAAGAGGTCAGAGAAAAAGCAGGCATCACAAAGGACAGCGAGGAGCTTTCAGCCACTGACATCGATATTCTTGCAAAGGCGCTTGAATATTCAAAACGCGGGGAAACAATCCTCGTTACGGATGATTTTGCAGTCCAGAATATGGCACTCCAGCTCGGTATTCAAATAATGCCTGCAGGAGGAAGGAAAATAAAGGATGTCCTGCTCTGGGAAAAGATTTGCACGGGATGCAAGAGGCGGTTTAACGAAGGCGATGTGTGCCCTGTGTGCGGCTCGCCTCTTAAAAAAATCAGGAAAAGGAAGTTGCATCTTTGACCCCCCTGCAACTTAACTTACGTTCACTACTACGCCTGGTCGGGGCTGCCACTTTTTCTACAGATTTAAGTTCCCTTATCAGACCATAGTCCAGTCGAGCTGAAAACCGTCAAGAGTCATAAGGATAATCTTCTGCTGTATGCCCGGAAGCTCGTACGGCAGGTCCTCATAGCCTATGTACAATTCATCACCTGGATTAATTTCAGGAGGCGGATTGACAACCTTGCCGAAAAAGTATTTCTTATTTGTTTTGGGATCAAGCACGACCACGTTTCTCCATGCCTTAGCCTGTGCAACACGTACGACAGTGCATTTCCTTTTGATCTTTTTTAATTTTTTTCTGATTCCGCCTATTTCTGTTTCAGTCGTCTGCACAACATCAGTATCATTATCTGGCATTTTCGTTTCACCTGAAGATACCTTGATATACCCGTTTCATGTATTAAAGCATACTATTAGCGGTGATTACATGGCACTACCAGCAACGAAACGCTATTTGCTTGAATTACTTCACAAACATAAACTTACATACGAACAGGTCGCTAAGTATTCAGGCATCGACCCTGAAAGGATAAAAGCCATCAAGAAAGGGGAGGAACCAACGGATGAAGAAAGAATGAGATTGAGAGACGTTGCATATGCCTTATCCGAACTTCTCCAGAAGGATACGGGCGAAACACTGGATTAATGTTTAGATGGAATACATTAATCATCCTCTTATAAAACCTGATACAATCGAGCAAAGATTATACCAGCTCTCCCTTGCCGGGGAAGCCATCCAGAAACCAAGCCTAATCGTACTTCCAACAGGTCTTGGGAAAACCATCGTTGCACTTCTTGTGATGGTCGCGCGCCTTCCGAAGGGGAAGGTTCTGCTTCTTTCGCCCACAAAACCGCTTGTAGAGCAGCATGCTGCTTTTTTCCAAGAGGCGCTTAATATCCTGCCTGAAAATGTGGTGCTGTTCACGGGCAATACTCCACCATCGAAAAGAACGGACATGTGGGAGAACGCACAGCTTGTAGTCTCCACGCCGCAGGTGATAGAAAACGACCTCCTCGGCAAAAAAATAAGCCTTGAAAAAGTCTCGTGTATAATTTTCGACGAGGCGCACAGGGCAACGGGGAATTATTCCTATGTTTATATAGCCGAAAAGTACTCCCAGCAATGCAAAGAACCGCTCGTGCTTGGAATTACAGCAAGCCCCGGCAGCGATCCCGAGAAGATACTGGAGGTGTGCGCAAATCTCCATATCAGCAATGTGGAGATCAGGACTGACTCAGACCCTGATGTCAGGCCTTACATCT
>DAHXMQ010000387.1 GCA_027371625.1 Candidatus Methanoperedentaceae archaeon
GATGTTTTCTTCATCTTTTTTTCTTCGATACCGAGCTCTTCAAATTTTATTTCAATATTATCCATCGGGCATCTTCTCTTGCAGTACATTTCTCGATATAAACTATCGATTCGTATGCACTATCACCATTTGTGCACTTATCTTATCTCTTAATGGCATATTATATAGCTTTTCATAGCGACAATAGTTCCGTAACGGAGTTTACGCTTTTAATTCGTTTGTGTGCTCTGGATTCAAGCTTGAATTCTGAATGATGATGGTAACCCACTTATTTTTACTAACAGCCTCTATCCCACTTCCACAGGTAGCCTACTTCCTTTACTTCCATACCTCTTGGCAATTGTGTGTGGCTGAGTTCCTACAGTTGATATTAGTTCGTTGTTAATGCTTGTGTCAGTTTTTTTCACCATCACTGAACCACTCGTTCACAGCCGACTTCGCAACCTTTTTGGTTTACACCAAAACCGACAAAACTTTAAGCTTAACAGAGGTGTAGAAGCGGGAGATTACAATGCAGATACTGCTCATTCATTCGGATTACATAGAATACGAAACAAAGAGAAGCACCCCAGTCGCCGAAAAAATCGACGACACCCTAAAAAAAGGGAGGATGGAAGAAGCCCTGACCGTTTTCATTGCAGTTGAGAAAAACGATGAAGAAAACATCGAATATGCTGCCCAACAGACCGCAGAGGAGATAAGAAAAGTCACCGAGCAGGTCAAGACAAACCGCGTGATGCTGTACCCTTATGCGCATCTCAGTTCAAGCCTTGCTTCGCCGAAGGCTGCTGTTGAAGCACTGAAGAAGATCGAGGAATTACTCAAGGAGGCAAAATTTGAGGTAAAGCGCGCCCCCTTCGGCTGGTACAAATCCTTTACAATAAAATGCAAGGGGCATCCGCTGTCCGAGCTTTCAAGAACGATAAGGGTCGGCGAGGAAAAATGCGTCACGATGGTAAAAGAAACGGTAAAGGAGGAGGTCGTATCCGAAGCCCTGAAATCCGAGGCAAAGGCAACATCGTACTGGCACATACTGACGCCTGAGGGCGAATTGCTCAAGCCTGAGGACTTCGATTTTACAGGGCACGATAACCTCAGGAAATTCGTAAATTATGAGATCCACAAGAGCCGCGCCGTGGATAAAATCCCCCCGCACGTCGAACTCATGAGACGCCTTGAGCTTGCGGATTACGAGCCTGGCTCTGACTCCGGGAACATGCGCTTCTACCCCAAGGGCAGGCTTATGAAAAGCCTCATTGAAAACTATGTCCTGGAAGAGACCGCGAAAATGGGAGCGATGGAAGTCGAAACGCCCCTGATGTACGACATGAACCATCCCACTCTTAAAAAATATCTCGACCGCTTCCCTGCGCGGCAGTATTCCATCGAGGCTGACAAGAAGCAGCTTTTTCTGCGCTTTGCCGCATGCTTCGGGCAGTTCCTCATGAACCACGACATGACAATATCGTACAGGAGCCTTCCGCTTCGCATGGTGGAACTCACGCGGTACAGCTTCAGGAAGGAGCAGAGCGGGGAGCTTGTGGGGCTGCGGCGCCTGCGTGCGTTTACGATGCCCGATATGCATACGCTCTGCAAAGATATGGATGGGGCTGTGGAGCAGTTCAACGAGCAGTATAATATGTGCATCAACGTGCTTTCAAAAATCGGTATATCCCTATCGGATTACGAGGTCGCCATCCGTTTCACGCGGGATTTTTATGAGAAGAATAAAGACTTCATAGTCGGGCTTGTTAAGACAGTGAACAAGCCTGTTTTGATAGAGCTCTGGGATGAGAGATTCTTCTATTTTGTGCTGAAGTTCGAGTTCAATTATGTGGATGCGATGGACAAAGCCAGCGCTTTATCAACCGTCCAGATAGATGTTGAGAACGCAGAGCGCTACGGGATAAAATATATCGATTCCACAGGCGCCGAGAAAAGACCTTATATCCTGCATTGCTCACCCAGCGGCGCCATCGAGAGATGCATGTATGCGCTGCTTGAGAAGGCATACATGAACTCGGAGAAGGGCATAGTTCCCATGTTCCCGGTATGGCTTTCACCCACGCAGGTAAGGATAATCCCTGTTACTGAAAAGCATATGAAGTATGCAGAAAAAGTT
>DAHXMQ010000396.1 GCA_027371625.1 Candidatus Methanoperedentaceae archaeon
CATGTTTGCTGCGAAGAACGAATTAAGGATATTACGGCTACATCGGTTGCATCTTGAGACCTTATATAGTTTTAACATAATGTAAGAAGTATGGCTAATCTTCGCACCCCCATCGTGTGCGTGATGGGGCATGTTGACCACGGGAAAACCTCGCTTCTTGACAAGATAAGAGGCACCACTATAGCCGAGCGTGAGGCAGGTCTCATTACGCAGCACATCGGCGCAACAGAAGTGCCGCTTGATGTAATAAAAAGGGTATGCGGGCAAATCTTCAAAGGTGAGACTAAGGTGCCGGGGCTTCTTTTTATCGATACCCCAGGTCACAGGGCTTTCACCACACTGAGAGCAAGAGGAGGAGCACTCTCAGACCTTGCTGTGCTTGTTGTCGATATAAACGAAGGATTCCAGCCCCAGACAATAGAAGCCATCGAAATCCTTAAAAGGTTCAAGACACCGTTCGTCGTGGCTGCTAACAAGATAGATAAAATCCCTGGCTGGAACCCGCAGCACGGGCAGGCGTTCATTCTATCGTACCCGAAACAGGCAGAGCATGCAAAAGCAATGCTCGATGAAAAGATATACGTAATAATAGGCAAGCTCTATGAAATGGGATTCAGTTCCGACAGGTACGACAGGGTTCGCGATTTCCAGCGCAACATCGGCGTTGTACCCGTGAGCGCAAAAACTGGCGACGGGATACCGGATTTATTGATGGTATTGATGGGACTTGCGCAGAGATTCCTCGAAAAAGACCTTGAGTACAGGGCAGTCGGGCCTGGCATCGGGACAGTTCTTGAGGTAAAGGAAGAGGTTGGTCTTGGAACCACGCTTGATGTGATATTATACGATGGCGAGTTGAATGTCGGGGATACTGTGGTTGTGGGAAGCAGGGGTTCGCCTATTATCACGAGAATAAGGGCACTTTTAAAGCCAAGACCTCTCTCCGAGATACGCGCCGAGGAGAAATTCAGGCAGGTAAGGAAGGTGGTTGCTGCTTCCGGTGTCAAAATCGCAGCCCCGTGTCTTGAAGGAGCACTTTCCGGCTCTCAGCTAAGGGTGGCTGCGAACAATATCGAGGAAGTCGCTGCTGCAATAAAATCCGAGATAGACGCAGTGAGGATCGAGACCGAATCAAACGGCATATTCATTAAAGCAGATACCATCGGCTCGCTTGAAGCACTTGTTAACGAGCTTCGGAAAGAGAATATACCTATACGTAGGGCTGACATAGGCGACATATCAAAAAGGGATGTGGCTGAGGTAAAGACCATAAAAGACCCGTTTTTTTCTGTGATAATCGGGTTTGAAGTAGCAATCCTTCCCGATGCAAAGGAGGAGCTTGTGGGTTCTGATATCAAGGTATTCATCAATGACGTCATATACCAGCTCATCGAGGATTACAAGAAATGGGTGGGCGAGCAAAAGCTGCTCATGGAGAAAAAACGTTATGAGACCATCATAAAAGCCGGCAGGTTCGTCATACTGCCCGACTGTACGTTCAGGCAGAGCAAGCCTGCTGTCGTTGGTGTTCGTGTGCTCGGAGGCGTGATAAAAACGAACATGGATGTGATGAGAGAGAACGGCGTGGTCGTCGGGACAATAAAAGGAATCCAGGAGCACAATGAGAACATGAGTGAAGCTTCGGCAGGCAAGGAAGTTGCAGTCGCTATCGATGGACCGACCGTAGGAAGGCAGATAAAGGAAGGGGATATTTTATATATAGACGTACCTGAGAAGCATGCCAAGATTGCAGAGCAGGAGCTTTTCGAATCTATGAAAATCGAGGATAAGGAGACACTCATGGCATTTATGGAGATTAAGCGCAGAGGAAATCCTTTCTGGGGGAAATGAATGATTCTATTTTTGCTTAACAAATTATTTATACCTTATTTCCAATTAAGACGATTGTAAATTTTAATTCAGAGGTGAAAATAAATGACTGGAGAGGTTCCCCCAATACTTCCATTTGCGCCTGTTGAGCGCATTATCCGAAAGGCAGGAGCTGAAAGAGTAAGCTATGATGCAGGCATTGAGCTTGCAAGAGTCCTTGAAGATTACGGGATTGAAGTGTCGCGTGAAGCCATAACACTCGCAAAGCATGCCAAGCGCACCACGGTGAAGGAAGAGGATATCAGGCTTGCGCTTGCAAGGATAAAAAGATAGTATAATGGCGATGGCAATCGAAGAGGCTCTTGGCTATAATTTCTCCAACAAAAATTTATTGAAACGTGCCCTGACAAGAAAAGCCTACGCAAACGAACAAAAACAGCACAATCAAGATTGCGAAGATCAGGAAGTGTACCGGATTCTTGGTGATGCGGTTTTGAAGTTGGTACTGGTTGATCGGTTGATAGCGTCTGGTTGTGGGACAAGGGAAGATATAACCCTCAAGAAAAAAGAATTAGAGCGAGAGGAAAAGCTTGCGGAAATCGGTCGGAATCTCGGGATTGGACATGCTATTATATTGGGTATAGGAGAGAAAAAACAGAAAGCAAACGAAGAGCCAAAAGTTCTCGCCGAAACACTTGAGGCATTGATTGCTGCAATTTATCTCGACGGCGGATTTGATGCTTCCAGGGAAACCATTAGCAAATGGTTCAAGATTTAATCTCCGGATTGCAAAAATAGAATTATATTTCTCGGTTACATTTTGGACAATGATATCTAATGGGGTTTAATGGAATTTTACAATGAGGGCATAAAGTCTCTGGATTTTTTATAATGGTAGGGGTATTTGGTCTTAGTATGATATTTAAAAAATGAATAGCTATAAAAAAAATAAAAATAATTAGTACATATAAATTATATTGGTTTGGATAAATCATTCCGATACCTAATAGACCAATTATTCCTAAAGTTACTTTTTCAGATGCTTCCGCTCCTTTTGCAAGATTTATCAAAAATTTGAGCAAAAGGCTTTCATTACTCAAAAAATCACCACTGCAACCAGACTCCACAATGAGGGCATCTCGATTCGCCTTTGTTGATAGGGTTTCTGCAATTTGGGCAAGGAGTTTTTTCACCAAATATAGCTTTTAATAAAACATACCCCAATAGTGCCCCAGCCAATAATCCCAATGCATTAGCTAAATCATCTTTACCCATAGCTTCATTAATACTACATTCCTAAGGACATACCGAAAAATAACATAGTAAATTTTATAATGTAAGCCATCCTATATAATGGCATGGAGACTTATAGGCAATATACATGGTGGCTAAAAGCCCTCTCAGGAGCAGATGAAGTCCAAGCAAGACGTTTTGCGG
>DAHXMQ010000404.1 GCA_027371625.1 Candidatus Methanoperedentaceae archaeon
ACAGGGGCGGAGACCATAGCGAAGATAAGCGGAGGCATGGTCACGAAAGCTGACAGGGAGGAGAGTTCCCCCTATACCGCGATGCAGATGGCTACTCTGCTTGCAGACAAGATAAGGGACAAGGGAGTTACGGGCATCCATATAAAAGTGAGGTCGCCGGGAGGCAATATGCAGCGAAGCCCTGGACCCGGGGCGCAGGCGGCTATCCGAGCATTCGCCCGCGCGGGCATAAAGATAGGGCGCATCGAGGATGTAACGCCAATACCTCATGACGGCACAAAGCCCAAGAAAGGCAGGCGCGTGTAAAATGGATATAGACATAATCGAATTGTCGGAGCGGAAAGCCAGGTTCGTTTTATCAGGCGTTTCTGCTTCATTTGCCAATGCATTGAGAAGGAGCATCCTTGCAGAAGTGCCGGTACTTACGATAGACGATGTCAATGTCTATGAAAATACCTCCATCCTTTTCGATGAGCAGCTCTCGCTGCGGCTGGGAATGATTCCGCTTAAAACTGATATCAAATCGTTCAGCCTTCCAGGCGAATGCACATGCAAAGGCGAGGGATGTCCTTCATGCCAGGTCTCACTGACCCTGAGCGCCGAAGGTCCGAAGGCTGTATATTCAGGTGATATGGTTCCCACAGACCCGAAAGTAGTACCTGCGGATGCAACCATACCTATCGTGGAACTCAAGGAGAAACATAAGGTTGTAGTTGAGGCGATCGCGAGGCTTGGAACAGGCAGAAGCCACAGCAAATGGCAGGCAGGAGTGGCAAGCGGCTACAAGAACATGCCAGTCGTAACGATCGGCGATTGCGACAGTTGCGGCAAATGCGTGGAAGTCTGCCCCAGAGAAATTCTGAAATTGAACGGGAGCAAAGCAAAGGTCACGGATATAATCGAATGCTCTATGTGCAGATTGTGCGAGGAAGCCTGCGATATGGATTCCATCAAGGTGAGTTCAGACCCAGAATCCTTCGTGATGACATTTGAGACAACAGGCGCTCTTTCGGCTTCCGAACTCGCACTTCTGGCTGCAGACAGCATAAAGAAAAGGGCAGAGCAGTTAACCGAGATAATTGGGGCGCTTTGACCACAAAAATATCACAGGCTTTAATATAAAGATGTACCATTCGAATAACCGAATGCGTTTTGCGGAGGTCGCCCAGACAGGTCAAAGGCGCCAGCTTGAGGGGCTGGTCTCGTAGGAGTTCGTGGGTTCGAATCCCATCCTCCGCACTTTCTTTTTAACCGCAGATAATCAAACGTTTTCGTTTTGATATATCCCTGAATAACCTTTTTTGACTTCCCCATCCAGCCTGAAAAATAAGAGCTGAAGAACGCGCGCATTTTTTTTGACATTAAAACCATTTTCATTATAAACAACTAGAAGGCTCTCGCTCCTGCCGCTGTAACCCGCATCCCAGACAGCGGTTTCGATGGTCACGCCGCATCTTAAAAGAGAGGAGCGCGGTCTTGCGATTGCGGCAATATTCTTCGGGATGTTCACGATTTCATTGAATACGATTTTGTAGCTGCCTTTTGGTAAATGAACCCATCCATCGGCGTTGAAATCTAGAGCTTTCGATTGCGGGAGTTCTCTTTCCGAGTTGTCGAAAGCTATAGAGCCTGAGCTTTCATGAGCTTCTACACGATTTAGCGTCAATTCTATCCCGTTTGGCTGAACCTGTATTCCTGGGTCTATCATTTTATCGACAAGCGGCGGTTTTTTATTCATGAGGGAAATCAGTTCGTCATGGGACAGCATGGACATGGGTGCATCATTAGAAGGTATCGGTATAAATCTTACCGCCAAATTCCGTAACGCAATAAAATTGAAGATATTCCGTTACGCAATTATTCCGAATTAAATCCGTGACGGGAAATGAGAACTTTATTTTTATTCAAACCTCTTATTTTAATTTATAGCGAATCTTCGTTATTCGACCTTACTTTTCATACCTGTATTTGTGGCTTGCATTAACTCAGGAAGAAAATTGTGCTATTTTTCAACTTTGATGCTGAAAAAGTGCTCAAAAACTGCGTATAATCTACCTTATACGCAGTTTTTATATATTCGGACAGCCAAAATCAGAGTATATTATGACCGGTGAAATGCCTTCAACATTAAAAAAGCTTGAAACCGAGCTGAAACTACGAGGATTTTCAAAGCAGACCTCAAAGATGTACCTCTTCTATAATCGCAAATTCCTTGAATATATCAAAAAATCCCCTGACGAAATAAGTGATGACGACATAAAGGAGTTTCTTGCATACAAAATATCCGACCATTCACTGTCAAACGCTTCAATTGCGTTGATAAAAGCATCATTGAAATTTTTTTACACCGACATGCTTGGAAAAAACCTGTCGAGGATAAAAACACCAAAAGCATCGAAAAGGCTGCCTGTGGTCTTGAGCCGAAAAGAAGTCAAAGATTTGCTTGATAACACTAAAAATGAAAAGCACAGGCTGCTAATCGAATTGCTATACTCAACGGGTCTCAGGCTTTCAGAATGCATTAACCTGAAATACTCAGATTTAGATCTGGATGAATATATTGGATGGGTACGAATGGGAAAGGGTGCAAAAGATAGAATTTTTATTATCTCTGAGGTATTTAAAAAAGACCTCCTTGATTTTAAGGAAAAAACATGCCCAAAGAGCGAAGACTATATATTTACAGTAAATGGTAGGAAGATGTCGCCGCGAGGCATACAGTATGCAATAAAAGTATCTGCAAAACGTGCTGGTATTGAAAAAGATGTTCATGTGCATACTCTAAGACATTCTTTTGCTACGCATCTGCTGGAGGATGGTATT
>DAHXMQ010000032.1 GCA_027371625.1 Candidatus Methanoperedentaceae archaeon
AGAAATTATAGACGCTGGGAAGGTTGGCGCTATGGGCAAAGGTTTGGAAAGTATCGCCGAAGACGTTGTGGATTTGCGGTATTATGCCTTGGTCTGACACCATCCAGGGCGGCATCGCCGGGAAAAACAAAAATGTTATAAAGATAGTTTTGTTTGGGTCTCTGGCAGAAAAAAGAGCTATCCCAGGGAGCGACGCCGACATCTTAATCCTGCTAAAAAAAGATGATAAACCTTTTACTGAAAGGATTATCGAATGGCTCGCGAAGTTCCAGCTTGATTTCCCATTAGAAGTTTTTCCTTATGTTATTAAAGAAGAGAATAATCCAATTGTTGTCGAAGCAATTAAAAAAGGAATTACCCTGTTCGAGAGGAACGATTGATTAATGAGTTGATGAGAAGTTATGCTATATGATGTGGTTATAATCGGAGGCGGTCCTGCCGGTCTCACGGCTGGGATATATGTAAAACGTGCCATGCTAAAAGCACTGTTACTTGAAAGAACAGGCGTCGGGGGGCAGATAATTATTACCGACCTGGTTGAAAACTATCCTGGTTTTCTTGAGATATCCGGCGCAGACCTTGCAAGGAAGTTCGAGGAGCATGCCCAGAAATTCGGGCTTGAAATGCAAAGTATGGCAGAAGTCAGCGGGATTGAGGAAATAGGAAATATAAAAATAGTGAAAACAACTGCAGGAGACTTCGAGGCAAAGACTGCAATAATTGCATCAGGCACCACGCCAAAAAAATTGGGAGCAAAAGGGGAAATTGAATTTACCGGCAGGGGAGTTTCCTACTGTGCTACATGCGACGGTTTTTTTTTCAGGGATAAGGTTGTCGTGGTAGTAGGGGGAGGGGATTCCGCAATCACCGAGGCTATTTACCTGACCAAGATGGCAAAAAAGGTTATCATTGTTCACCGCAGGGATAAGCTTCGTGCAGAAAAGATTAATCAGGAGCATGCGTTTGCGAATCCAAAGATAAGCTTTGTCTGGGATTCTATAGTGGAGGAAATAGCAGGCAAGAACACAGTCGAGAAAGTGATAATCAAAAACGTGAAGACAAACGCAATATCGGAAATAAACACGGATGGGGTTTTCATATACGTAGGGCTGATTCCAAACACAGCTTTTGCCAACGTTAAAAAAGACGAGAGGGGATTTATAGTTGCAAATGACAGAATGGAAACCTCGGTCAGGGGTATTTTCGCAGCCGGGGATTGCAGGGTCACACCCCTGCGCCAGATAGCCACTGCGGTGGGCGATGGGGCAATCGCTGCGGTCTCTTCAGAAAAATATATAGAAGGACTATAAATAGCATTGGGGTATGAATAGAAAATGAAAGAACAGGAAGAGCCTACCATCGATGATTATATATCCGAGGAGGAAAGGGAGCACTTGCTTGCAGGATTGCACAGATTCCTTATATGGGTTGGCGAGCAGATACCTGATGAAGTTTTAGTAAACGGGAAAAGCATTAAACTTCACGAACTGATATGGCGATGCGTACATAACAAAGAGCTAACAGACGATGAAAAAAAGCGACTTTTAGAATTAGTCCAATTTCTGGAAACAAAAGAGAAACACGATGAAGAGGCTCTTCGCAGAGCAAAAATTACCCGTGAGGAGGCAAAAAGATTATACACTGAATCAGCAAGCCTCATCCGTGCCATAATGGATTTGAGAGAATGTGAAGCTGGTAAAATAAAATTAAAAGAATCCAGGGAAGAAATAAGGCAGAGAATAGATGATGCAAGGCGATGGATAGGTTTTTTGAAAGAAATAGGCAAGAAAGGTTAAAGTTCGAGTCTCATCGAACATGCATCTTCATTATTATAGTATTTTTCAATAATTCCATTCTGATAAAACCCATGCTTTTCATAGAATTTTCTGGCTTTGATATTACTGGAGCGAACCTCGAGAATAACTTCAAGAACCCCTTCTTTTCGAAAGATATTGATTATCTCTTTTAAAAGAAGGCTCCCTACGCTGCGGTTTTGATATGCCGGGTGTACCGCAAGGGAAAATATGCGCCCAACTTCTGGAGTTGCCAGAAAACCTGCAACATAGCCCACCACAATGCCATTGATTTCAGCTACGATAAAACCATCAGGGTTTGTCTCGTAGAACTGCATGTAAAGATAGGGGTCATGCTCATCAAACACCATTCTCTCGATATTTATGACCCACTGGAAATCCTGAGGCTCGAATTTTCGTATGATTATCAATGTTCTGTCACCTTCGGCTGATGAACTGCTGGTAATAGCCACTCCCGAAATATTAAATAGTTGGCTGACGTTATAAAAAAAGAATGAAAGCTAAGGGATTATTGAGCCTTCTGGCATTCTCCGAAAAAAGAAGTGGTATCCTTTTAATGCTGCGGGAAGAGCCAAGGACACTGAAGGAAATAAACGATTATTTCAAGGTAACCTCGCCTGAGATAATTCCTCAAATACGAAAGCTTGAGAAGGAAAATCTAATTTTTCAGCAAGGTAAGAAATACTTTTTGACAGAAGTCGGACAAATAGTAACCAAGTCCTTTAATCAGTTGTTCAGAACATTGAAAATATTTGAAAATAACATGGAATTCTGGAAAGAGCATGAAATTAGCGGGATTCCAGAAGAATTCTGGACTCGGCTTTACGAATTGGGGAACTATAAAATTTTTGAGAGTACCCCTACTGAGATTTTTAAACCTCATGAAGAATATATAAAAAATCTTTTAAAATCTAAATGGATAAAAGGGGTTTCTCCTGCACTGCATCCCGAGTATCCAGAGACGATTACCATGCTGGCTGAAGGGGGAGCAAGTATCTCGATTGTGGTAACGAGGGACGTTCTTGAAAAGTTGCAAAAAGAGTATAAAAATGAGTTACTCAAGTACATGAGCTGTGAAAATGCTTCTCTTCGGATTTCTGATGAAGAAATTAAAGTGGCTTTCACGGCATCGGACAAATTTCTCTCGATGCGGTTTTTCTTAAAGGTCGGCACATATGACTTCTATAAAAATATAATAAGCTATGAAAAATCTGCTTTGAAACTTGGTGAGGATTTGTTCAGCTATTATGAAAAACGCTCCGAGAAAGTTGAATTGCAAGATTTCTGAATGCGAGCATGTGCGTCCATTCTCCATGAACTATTATACTTCTAAAAATTGTTTTTCTGCTGTTGGCGTATAGAGAAATATATGCTGAACCAGCAATCCAGCTATAAAATAAAATAATAGTATCGAATTCAACCAGACCTGAGAGAACAGAAGCAGTCAGGAAAAGATGGGATGAAGAATTTAGAAGCTGCAGGATTATTCCTGTTCTTTTCTCTCCAAAATAAACTGGAATAGTGGTCAATCCGGCTAATGAGTCGCCACTTATGTCTTTACAATCAAATAACACTGTATTTATGAAGCTCTTGAAAAAGAAAAAAATGAAGATAAAAAAGCTGAGTAAATAATTTCCAGTATAATTATATATAAAAGCTAAAATTGTAAAAGCCCAGGTAAAAGATACCACAATGTTTTTAATCCCTAACCCCTGCTTGAATTTAATCGAGAAGCTTCCAATTTTGAGTCCTTTTGTATATAAAAAACCAATTGCAAATGGAATAAGCGCTGCTAGTGGAGAAACCTTTTTTATGAAAAGAATAGAAATCGCGGTAACTAAAAAAATAGACACAATGAAGAGGATGGTATTTTTATCGGAGTCGTTGGTCTCTGGGCGGTTCACCTCATCTTCTTTTGATTTCAAGGCACGATCCAAGGTATAAACAGCATATACAACAAAAGAGAAGCCAAGACACAGCGCCAGATCCGGAACTTTTCCAGCAATAATAAAAGCTATATAAAGTCTGAACCAGCCAGAAATCCCATTTATTGCAGAGCTGCCCAAAACTCTGAGTGTGGCTGAGTACCTCATGTAGGGTAAATTAAAATTGCCATATCAATATTAGTAATTATGTATAATTTTAGTTTAATGCTATAATATTAGCTCAATAGTTAAGTAAATGACTGTCATAGTATGCTGCGAAAAACCAGCCGTTCTTATAAACCCTGAGATAGGAGATATTTCACGGTTCCCAAACCATAATAAAGGTATTTATACGTGGCTCTGAATATTGAAAGAGATGGTGAGATGACCAGAATCGAAAAAGACAGCCTTGGTGAAATCGAAGTCCCTGACAATGTCCTGTACGGCGCCTTCACCACCCGCGCCTCAAAAAATTTCCGTATAAGTGGGCTTCGTGCAAAACCAGAGTTCATAAAATCCATTGCCATCATAAAGAAAGCTGCAGCACTGGCAAACATGAAGCTCGGCATGCTTGATAAAAAAATCGGGGATGCGATAGTCAAGGCTGCGGATGAGGTTATCGAAGGAAAATACAGCGAGCAGTTCATACTCGATGTATTCCAGGCAGGCGCTGGCACGCCTTTTAACATGAACACCAATGAGGTCATAGCCAATGTTGCGATTAAGAAACTTGGAGGAAAACCCGGCGATTATCGCCTCGTTCACCCCAACAACCATGTGAACATGGCGCAATCTTCCAACGACGTGATACCAACGGCAATACGGTTGAGCGTACTTCTCACCCTCCAGCCGCTTATCATGGAACTGGAAAAAATAATCGCGGCATTTCGTGCAAAAGCTAAGGAATACGACCATGTGATCAAAGTCGGGAGGACTCATCTTGAGGATGCCGTGCCCATACGTTACGGTCAGGTGTTTGGTGGTTATGCCTTATCGCTTGAGAAATGCATCGTGAGGCTAAGTGCTGCTGAAAACAGCATGTTAGAGCTTGGGATTGGCGGTACAGCCGTTGGCACAGGAATCAACACGCATCCCGATTTCAAAAAGACGATTATCCCGGAACTAAGTAAACTCACTGGTTTTAAGTTTTATCAGGGAAACAACTTCATGCTTTCGTGGAGCATGGCGGGTTTTGTGGATGTCTCCGGTGCTCTGCGAGCTACTGCTATCGAACTCAACAAGATTTCAAACGACCTGCGCCTCCTTAATTCAGGACCGAAAACAGGAATAGGAGAGATAATCCTGCCAGAGGTCGAGCCCGGCTCTTCCATAATGCCGGGGAAGATAAACCCCTCCATTCCGGAGGCTGTGAACATGGTGTGCTTTCAGGTTATTGGCAATGACCATGCCGTGGCACTGGCAGCAGAGGCAGGACAGCTTGAGCTCAATGTGATGACACCGCTTATCGCATTTAACCTTTTATGGAGCATTGAGATTTTGACGAATACAGTCAGGATGCTCCGTGAGTATTGTGTATCAGGCATTGTAGTGGATGAAAAAAGGTGCAGCGAGCTTCTTGAGAATAGCCATGCCCTTGCAACCGTGCTCAATCCTTATATCGGCTATGACGCCGTGGCGCAGCTTGTGAAGGCAGCACTTGCTGAGAATAAGTCGCTGAGGCAGGTACTTGTTGAGAAGGATATTATTCCTGAGAAATACCTGAATGAGATACTCGATGCAAGGAAGATGACGGAGCCGAGGGTTGTGGATAAGAAGATAATCGAAGATATCAGGGATTATAAGAAAAAGAAGCGGCAGAAGTGATCAGTACAGCTATTTCATAGTGCAATTAAATTTACCAAGCCCTTAAATCCCGTATCAAAAGTAAAAAGGTTTTCAATTTTTAATCTTTCCATCAGGGCAATATTGGTGCAATCCGTGAAGCTTAGATGCTTATCTTCATATTGCAGGTAAAGTTCCCATGCCTTATCGAAGTCTATGGGCTCTATAAAGCGGAAGTTTATGGGTTTTGCCTTTGCAAATTTTCCTATGTCGTAAGCAAGTTTTTTGCTGCCTGTTCTGACAAAAGCAAGAGTTAATGCCTCGTCAAAGATATAGTCGCTGACAAAAAGCTTGCCATATTCGCCCTGAAGTGCAGGCATCATTATTTCAAAAGTCTTGTTGTGGTTCCTATCTTTAACGTTTCTTGCGGCGACGAGCGCCGAGGTATCGAGTAGAAGGCTCATGATTTTCACCATATACGTATTTATCTATGTTCACAGAGGAATCTTCGACGCCCCAGTTAACAGGTTTTTGGAGCATGGCAAGAGCTACGTTTTCTTCTTTCTGGAGGAGTTTTTTGATTTGAGCCAGATCGGTGTATTCTATCAGGGTATCCAGAATCTTCTGTTCCGTGACTTTCATGCCCGTCGCGCGCAGTTTTTGATGGAGCGTGTCGAGGAGGAGCTTTGCGTCCGAGCTTATTTTAACGCTGGCGGTGGAGGACATAATTTCTACATTCTACTTTCTACTTAATAAGATTTACGAAAAAAATGGAACCTTTGATATGTCAGCTTTTTAAGGCACTATTCGGACAAAGCTTTGCCCACCGAAAGCTATTTGTTTCAATAAATCCACTCTACTACTGTGGGAGGGATTATATGAAAGTCGGTGAAGTAATGACAAAAAACTTAGTCACGGTAAGTGTTGCATCGCTGGCGGCAGATGCTGCTAAAAAGATGCAGTCAGAGAATGTAGGAACTGTCCTTGTTACAGAGAGGGGTCAGTTGAAAGGTATCGTGACCGACAGGCAGATAGCAGCAAAGGTGAATCATGGAGATTAGGGTATCAGAAGATTCCAGCGCAGCGGAACTCACACCGATTGCAATGGCGTTCCACGAACTCCTCGGGCTCCCAGTGACCATGAGAAGCCTTAATAGAAAAGGGGTCAGAATCGAAAGGGGGAAGGTGATCGATAACAATTACACAGGACCGATACTTGAGCAGGTACTGCAGGAAAATAATACCATAAGAATAACACCAATAAACGGAGCCTATTCCGGGGTTCCGGTAGCAGTTGCTCCGATACGGGATGATAAAGGTTATGTGGTAGCCGCAGTCGGTGTGGTGGATATCGTGGGAACAATCGACCTCGGGGTAATGTTCAAAGATTACCCAGATATTATCGATCAGGTGCAGGAGTGCCTGAGAGGAAGAGTTATCGCTCCCTGACTATTTCCTTCCTCATCTGACACCTTCTCTTGTATCTGCTGAAGTTCTTCCGTCTCTCCAAGGGTTAAAATCCCCAGAATCCTGTTTTCATGTTCATTTATGAAAGAAACGGGAGCAACAACAGGTAAAGCTGGCGAAATAGAAGAAATAGCTCAGAGGATTATGTCGAAGCTCGAAACCGCAAGTTCCAGGGACTTATCGGACGCTCATTTTGCAAAAACAGTATTACAACTATCGGATCTTCACTATACGAAAGGGATATTACAGGAGATAGAAAATACTTCATCAGTAGCTGAATATGCTATTGAAAAAAGAGCGTTGATAGAGGCATTACTACATTCTATGTGGCAGCAAAGATTCTATTTTATCATAAGAGCATTTCTCATGGGGCTCATAAGTACGGCTGTAACATTGGGTTTCGTATCATATTTTGGCACAATAGATGTTATTCGTGCAATTCCCATGGGCGTGGTTGTATTTGTATCCGCACTGGCTATAAGCAGATTATTTGATGCGCAGATAGTCAAAGCTACGAAAAGTGTTGTCATGCGCCTGAGCAGACATAGAACCACCAGGGATTTTATCATGGATCACTTCTAACAGAATTCTTCATATATCTTTCAACATATTAAGCACCATGGATACGCCGCAGCTTCACAAGGAAAACGTGCCAGGCTCCTACAAATGCGCCATACTCACGATAAGCACGTCGCGATATGAAAAATACGGAAAAATAGACCGCCCCGAACGCGCCGAGGATGCTTCGGGAAAGCTCATCTGGGGGATGGTGCAGGTGCAGGGAAGCAAAATAGTTCATTACGAATTAATCCCCGATAACACGGAATTGATACGCGAAGCCTTCAAGAGATGCCTGTACTCTGAAGCTGATGTGATAATATCAAGTGGTGGGACGGGGCTTTCGCCTACCGATGTTACGATCGAAGCCGTGGCGCCTTACATAGAAAAAGAGATGCCAGGTTTCGGGGAGCTGTTCAGGCATAAAAGTTTTGAACAACAAATCGGGAATGCGGCAATGCTTACACGTGCGATCGCAGGTGTAGCGCGCCAGAAAGCGCTCTTTTGCCTTCCGGGTTCGCCGAATGCCGTCAGGCTTGCACTTGAGTTAGTACTTCCGGAGATGGGGCACATCATCAAGCATGTGAAGGGTCTGTAGTTTGATGAACCCGTCTAAAAAGGTGGAATATCATTGGGTTCATCAAAGATGGAATACAAGTGGAAGGTGATGTTCACGGTCTGGATAGGCTCCTTTATGGCTACGCTTGACGCCAGCATCGTGAACGTGGCTCTTCCCACTCTTACTGCATATTTTAAGACAGATATAACAACTATCGAATGGGTTGTAATGGCGTATCTTCTGACCATTATAAGCCTTCTCCTCAGCATTGGAAGAATTTCGGATATGTTTGGCAGGAAACCGATATTCGCAAGCGGGCTTG
>DAHXMQ010000072.1 GCA_027371625.1 Candidatus Methanoperedentaceae archaeon
CCTGAAAAGAATATACAGGATGTAAACAAATTCTCAGCCAATTCCGTCCTCATGCCAGTAGATGATGCTGTTGCAACACGGTATGCTAAAATACGTTCAGACCTGAAAATGAAAGGGCATCCGATTCCGGAAAATGACATCTGGATCGCTTCGATTTGTTTAGAACTGAGTGTTCCACTCCTGAGCAATGATGGTCACTTCGATTATATTGAAAACCTAGAAGTCATTAATTGGGAAAAAGATTAAACTTAGATTTAAAATTTCAATTCAGGCCATGGAAAAAGATGTCCTAAAAGGTATAAAGAAAAACGTGTTCGCTTTAGGTCTTGTAAGCTTTTTCACAGACATCAGCAGCGAGATGCTGTATCCTATCATTCCGATATTCCTTACCGCAGTTCTTGGTGCGCCCTTTGCAATCGTGGGATTGATCGAGGGGGTTGCCGAGAGCACGGCAAGCATTTTGAAAGTGGTCTCAGGATGGCTGTCGGATAGAACTGGAAAAAGAAAACCTTTTGTCATCTATGGATACAGCCTTTCAGCCATCTCAAAACCGATCCTTGCGCTGGCATACACATGGCATTTCGTTCTCGGGGCGCGTTTTCTTGACAGGTTCGGGAAAGGGCTTCGCACCTCTGCAAGGGATGCCCTGATAGCGGATTCTACGGACACGCAATACCGGGGAAAAGCATTTGGCTTTCACCGAGCTCTTGATACGATGGGTGCGGTCATCGGGCCGCTTCTGACCTTAGTATTATTGTTTTACCTCAACGGGAGCTACAGGTTGATGTTCCTTGTAGCATTCATTCCAGCCATTATCGGCGTCATCCTTCTTGTTTCGTTTGTTTCCGAGAAAAAAAGTGAGAAAAAAGACGGGCTGAGCTTTAAACTTTCGGATTTTAACCGTGAATTTAAGCTTTTTCTTGCGGTTTCGATTATTTTCGCAATAGGAAATTCAAGCAACGCCTTCCTTATCCTGCGCGCAAGGAATGTTTTTGAGAATTTCGGAGGCATCCCTTCGATAATCGCCTCGGTTTTCGGCTCGATGGCAGTGCTGGCTGTGGTGATATTGAGCTATGTGGTCTATAATGTCACATATTCACTTGCCTCCATGCCTGCCGGCATGCTTTCAGACAGGTTCGGCAGAAGAAATCTGATCGTGGGCGGGTTTCTCATTTTCTCTCTGGTTTACCTTGGTTTTGCCCTTGCAAATCAGGGATATGAAATATGGCTCCTGTTCGCCGTGTATGGGTTTTATATAGCCATGACGGATGGTGTGAGAACTGCTTTCGTGGTTGACATGGTTCCCGCAGAAAAAAGGGGCACTGCAATAGGTATTTATAATACCGCGATAGGGCTCATGGCTCTTTCATCGAGCATACTTGCCGGACTCTTGTGGGATCGTATAGGGGCGGGCGTATGCTCCTTTCCTGCTCGGAAGTGTGATGGCTTTTACGGCTGCCGTGCTGCTGGTGGCGCTTTTGCCAAAACATAATAATCGTACGTTATAACATGACACAATCAAAAATCCAACAGCTTCTGGAGACGCTTGACAATGCAGAGAGAATAGATGAAGTACAGCTTGCAGAAAAGATAAAAGCCATAGGCTTTAAATGCAAAAAATGCGCTAAGTGCTGCAGGGAAGAATATGGCGACAACACGGTGTTCATTTTTCCTTCTGAAATAAGACGAATCTCTCTAAAAACCGGTTTGAGTAGAAACGATTTCGCAATTCCAACGCCTTCGCAGGATAGAGACGCTGAAGGAAATATCCATACCTTTGAATGGGTGCTCAGGAAAAACGGGGACTGCATTTTTCTTCAAGAAAGTCTTTGCACGATATATGAAAAAAGACCCTATATCTGCAAGACCTACCCTTTCTATTTACTGGAAGGAAATCTTATGATTTCCGAGTGCGAGGGACTTGGAAGCGAAATAAGCGGCGAGGAAAGCCGCAGGCTCGCTGCGCTTCTGAAAGAGCGGTATATAGCTGAAATTAATGAGTCGGCTGCCCTTTTTGCGAGGTTCAAGGGATTCAAACCTTCAGGAAAAGGAGTTTGCGTTCACGATAGCGAAGGAGAGCACTGGGTCTGATACATTAGAATTATAAACCTTGAACTATTATTACATCACATGAAGCTGCTGGCATTATCAGACCTGCATGGCGATTACTCCCACGTTGGCGCCATTTGCGATAAGGCAGGGGATTTTGATGCTGTGCTAATTGCAGGCGATATAACGAATTTCGGACCGGATGAGCGTGCCCTTGAGCTTCTGGAAATGTTCGAAGAGCCGGTGCTTGCCATACCCGGTAACTGCGATAAACCCTCGATTCTTAAGCTCCTAAATGAAAATACCATAAGCCTCCATAATTCAGTTCATACAATGGAAGGACTCACCTTTGTCGGGCTTGGAGGCTCGAATCCAACGCCTTTCAATACCCCTTTTGAACTTTCGGAAAAGAA
>DAHXMQ010000285.1 GCA_027371625.1 Candidatus Methanoperedentaceae archaeon
TCCAGAGAATTATTACTCCAAATATCAGGGGTACAATCGTTGCAAGAATTAATGTTTGTTTACTCAGCCTCATACCATTACCTCCATTTAGTCTCTGTAGGTCATCTTTCTATTTAAAATTATCTTGCCCGTTGCCCGTAACTCTGTTAGATATTTATATGTAGAGAGCACCCAATTTTGTGGTATGGAAAAGATCGATACACCATGCCCTTCATGCTCGCCACTTGCGCCTGTACCCCATGTTATTCTGAAAGGCACAAAAGAAATACTCCTGCAGTGTGAGGCGTGCAGGTCTGTGCACAGAGAGAATAGGCCCGAAAAAAAACTGGTGAGGGTCATCGTGAGCAGGGGAGAAAAAGCAATTCATGCAAGAGCATTGCTTTCAGGTATAATAAGCAAAGGTGATGAACTCGTTATAGACGATGAAAAAACCGGGGAAGCAACTCTTGTTCAGGTTACTTCCCTCGAAGTCGGGGATAAAAGGAAAGACAGCGCTGTGGCAGAGGACATCAATACGCTCTGGGCGCGTGCGATTGATGAGGTTGTTGTGAAAATCGCAGTAAGCCGCGGTGGAATAACCGAATCCATGGAGCTTCGCGTCCCGGGTGAGCAGGAATTTGTCATCGGGGATAAAATAAAGGTAAACAACCGCGAATTAAAAATCATAAGGATAAAAATAAGGGAGGGCGGTTTTAAAAGCAGAAAAGGTGTTGCAATCAAGGCAAAGGATATCAGGCGTATTTATGCCGACTCTGGAATCCGGGAGCCAAGGATTTCAAGGGCAGGGGAGCGTGTGGTGATTAAAAAGCGGGAGTCTGTATGGAGTTTAAAGTCGAAAAGAAAAGATTAATCGAGGAATTGCGGCAGCACGGTATAAGTGAACGGGTACTCGATGCCATGCGGAAAGTCCCAAGGCACCTCTTTGTTCCTGAAAGAGAGCGAAGCCATGCGTATGCCGATTATCCCTTGCCCATAGGATGGAATCAGACGATCTCAGCCCCCCATATGGTTGCCATAATGTGCGACCTCCTTGATATTCAGGATGGCATGAAAATCCTTGAGATAGGAGCAGGCTCTGGTTATCATGCCGCCGTGATGGCAGTACTTGCAGGCAGCGGGCATGTGTATGCTGTCGAATTGATAGAAGGTCTGGCTTATTTTGCAAGGGATAACCTGAAAAAAGCAGGAATTGACAACGTTACCATAATTGTGGAGGACGGCTCACTCGGGCTTCCGGATTACGCACCCTACGACAGAATAAGTGTCGCGGCTGCCGCACCCGATATCCTCGATACGTTAACCGGGCAATTGAAGGTCGGGGGAAAGCTCGTTATCCCCGTTGGCAGGCATTTCCAGGAACTTTATCTTGTGACTAAAACCAACGGGTTGAAAAAAGAGGCAAAAGGGGGCGTTGTGTTCGTGCCGCTGGTGGGGAAAAAAGGATTTAAATAGAGCCGAGCTCGCCAGATTTTATTTTCTCAACAAGCCTGTTCCACTCGTTCTTTTTTAGCCTCACGGTATTTGTGGCTTCACCTATCAGTACCTCATCGCCGAGAATTTCAACAGCGGGACAGCAGCTTCTTTCACAGATATACACTTTCATTGGTATCACCTGCTCAATGTAAGCAGGTATGGATATTAAGTTTTTGCCTTGCGACTTTTTCGCCAGGAACGCAAAATGAGGGTTTCAAGGTTCCACTATTCAGTTCGCAGTGCCTACCTGCCCGCATTCTGCCGCGCCATCTGACAATATAAACAACTAACTCATACGAACTGATACGAACTCATGCCATCAGAGTTCGTACGAGTTTCACACACACAAGTTCGTACGAGTTCATTTCGATGTTAGGTTTAAAAGGATCTTTTTCCCAACTAAGCAGCACTTATTAGTAGATTCAATTCTTTAATGAAAATTTTCTTCTGAAAGAATAGATAAAAGAGTCCATGAGTTTAATGTTAGAACGTTGTAATCGGAGAGATAAAATGGCAAGAAAAAGAGGATATCTGTTAAATAAAGAAAATCGTTCGTCTATGGAAAAAGATGGCATATTTATATATTCACAAGAAAAATATATATATAATTCAAAGGCGGGGAAAATAGCGATTTTGCTTGAATTAAGCGATTTAATACAAAATATTGATGTAGATGAAAAATTATTGACTGAAGAAAAATCGTCATATGAAAGATTGAGAAAGACGTGGTTTGAAGATGATAAGTTAAAAGTATACACGATGAAAAAAGACGGTAAAGATGTTCTATTAGAACATGCAATAATTGCGAATGTTTCAAATTGGGAATCTTACTTTTCGAATATATTTAAAATAATATTCGATGATTATGAATTTATAAAAACAAATTTAGATGAAAAAAGAAAAGATAACTTTGAAAAATTTCTAAATAAATATGGATTGCTTGCTGAATTTCATAAGGCACCATTAAATTTTGGCACATATATAGTTGAGAATAAGAGATGTTCTTTTCAAAACCTCGACAATATTAAGAGTTTTTTAAATCTATTAGATATAGATATTGTAAAACTGGTAGGAAAAGA
>DAHXMQ010000085.1 GCA_027371625.1 Candidatus Methanoperedentaceae archaeon
CTGTTTTTCCGCATCTTCAAGGCTTATCTCATTATTTTTCAATTTTTTTAGTATATGGGACAGCTCCATGCACTGAAATACGCTGGTACATAGATTATTCTTATGCATGGAAATGCTAAGAACATCAGATAAAAATAAAAAACCAAAAGCTTAATATAAAATAGTGGGATAGTAAACACTAAAAACGGATAGGTTAAAACGAAGGCAAATAACTTGCCAAAAACGGAAGGATGATGAAATGCATGTTAAATTACTTAATAAATTTTTAGTACTGTTAATTCTACCAGTATTTGTTTTGCTTTTTATCCCGGCAGCAGCTTCTTCGGGAAATTCATGTGTGGATTGCCATAAGACAGTAACTCCTTTTACCGAGGAGCAGATGAGGTTCAACCAGATCAGAATCGAGCATCTGGAAAGACATGTCACATGTTCACTTGAATGTCATGAAGACAGGATAAGAAACCTCACCACTACGAATTACCAGCAGTGGTCTCTGTCTCTTCATGCCCTGAAAGGAATCACTTGTGATGCATGTCATGGAGGGGATCCAACGCAAGTAACCAAGGAGAAAGCGCATGCAGACCTTAAGAACACCACAGACCCCACAAGCCCGGTCTATTATACCAATGTTCCGGCTACATGCGGTAAATGTCATTCCCAGGAGCTGGCTAATTTTGAAAACAGCACACATTACCATTTGCTTGAGTCCTTGAAACTCGCCCCCACATGCACCACATGCCATGTCCCTCATACATTTACGGTCTTGAGTCCCGAGGATTTCAGGACGACCTGCGGAACCTGTCATTCTGTATATACGAAGGTAGCGCCTTACGACATCCCGCTCAGGGCAGAGGATCTGCTTGGAAAGGTAAACAGATTGAAATTCAACATTCAACAGGCAAGGGAGGATATTTACTGGGCAAAGGAAAATGGAACAGATGTAAGCAGGGCGGAAGTCTATACAGATAATGCGTTAAATATGCTGGATTCTCTGGCGCCCATGTGGCATGAATTTAACCTCACGCATTTCGAAAATGAAATAGATGCAGCCAATACAGAAGTGATGAAGGCTGAGGCACTCGTAAAACCATCCCCCACCCCTACCACAACGGTTCCAGCTACGCCCGGATTTGTTGGTCTGGCAGGATTGATCTCGCTACTTGCAGTATCGTATCTGATAAGAAGGAAATAGAGAGCTAAGGCTATGACAAAAACGGTTTCCGAACAGGATAGGGCTTCTTAAGAGGTGAGATGGTAATGCACCAGCACCTGAAGAGGGCATTCACCTTATTGGCAGTCGGGATAATCGCTTTTATCATCATAAGATCCATGATTGTTCCCGGCTCTTTCGGCGAATTCGGATGGTACAGGGGCGACTCGGTTCTTCAAATCAGAAACCTTCCAGTAGGGTATGCTGGCTCTTCGAGTTGCGGGGAAGAGAACTGCCACACGGATATATATCATGTATGGACAAATGGCTCCCACAAAACCATAAATTGTGAAACATGCCACGGCGCTTTACAGGAGCATGTTAATAATGTGGGTATAATGCCCCAGCCTGCCAATGCTTCAAGGGATTATTGCGGGCTTTGTCACTTCAAACGGGCAGCCCGTCCATCCGATTTCCCGCAGATCGACCCTGATGTCCATGGTGAAAATCTACAATGCACGTACTGCCATAACCCGCATAAGCCTGGGTTTGTTTAATGGAGGAACATGGACATATC
>DAHXMQ010000092.1 GCA_027371625.1 Candidatus Methanoperedentaceae archaeon
TTATAATTATAGCAGACACAGCACCTAAAATTATAAAAAACACCCCAACTAATATGAGCCAAAACGAATTATAAATCTGCGAAAGTATTATGCAAATTATTCCTGCTATTACTATAAGACCTGAAACTGAGCTTCCTTTCCAATTGATATTTATTCCTGACATATTACATTTCATAGTTATTATCTTTTTAATATTAAAAGATTTATGCCAATAATTGGTAAAATTACTATTTTGAGTTTGTCATGTGTTTAAATACAACCACTTGGCTATCAAGTGAATACTAATCACTACTTAATTTTTGGAATATTCCTGAGCACCTCATTTTCAGCTTTGAAAATTCTGTATTTATATCGCCTTCAGGCGCATGAGAACGAGCATGGATGCACTCACAACCCCCGTATGATACGAGTCCTGCATCTACCATATTCAGTATAGCACACATGATTTATTCCCTGTTATGTCATAACAATTCGCATAAAAACTCACAGCTTCCTCAATTCCCCAAAATCCACAACCGTAGAGATGGGATACGTAACCACATCAATCCCGCTCTCTTCCACCGCCGCCATCGCATTCGTGCCTGCGTACACCACTACACCCACCTTCCCTGTATCCACAGGCGCATCGAGTACCGACTTCCCCGGTCTTCCTATCTCGGCTATACTCACTAACCTTGCATCCATCACGGCTTCCAGCACCTTTTCAGCCTCTGGAATAGCCGACCCAGGAATCTCCCGCAGGTTGGCAAGAAGCCTGCCTGAACCTGTGTCCACGGCATCGAGAACCCTCGTCATCCTCTTGGACATGAAAATCCGCATCGGGTCAATGGTTGTGCCGTTATAGACAATGAGTTCGTCAAAATGCGTGGGCTTTCTTTCTTTTATATCCAGCAATCCACCGTATTTGGGATTGACCGGAATGCCGTTCTTCAGCAGGATACCATCAATGGTTATGCTGCACATCGTAGCTATTCCCATTTTGCCCTCAGGGATTCTAATATCTGAAGTGATAGTGCCCTCCTCCATGGACTTGATATAAGGGCTGATGGAATAGCCGTCGTATATCACATGCCGCAACACTTCCATGGTTTTATCGAAATCATTCTTATCTATTATCGATGTATTGATTATTACCCTGCCTTCCCCTGTTCTAAGGTCGAACGTTGTATCGTAGATGAGCTTCTCTATCCTTGTTATAATGAACCCCACCCGATCACCGACCAGCGCCTCGTTAAGCTCTTTTATTCCGGACTCCGTAATCACCCTGCCGTCATATCCATGGCGTTTGGTGAGACCGCGCTCATCAAGGATGCGGAGGTGGTACCGCACGCCCCGTTCTCCGATGGGGTATCCGCGCTCGTTCATCTTGTCGGCTATCAACCTTGCCCCTATGGGGTCGTTATTCTCATAGAGTATCCTCAGGATCTCTATCAGTTTTCTCTGGACTTGGGATTCAATGGTCGTTGTTGTCATTTCATCCAAAAATCCGAGTGCATCGCATATAATTTTATCGGTTAAGTTTCAGCCACTGTACAAATTTCACAAGCGCCCGATACCTGTGAGATAGCATGTTTTTCTCCTCCTCCATCTCTCCGAAAGTCGCACCTCCTACCTCGAATATCGGGTCATAGCCGAAACCGCCGCTTCCACGAATGCTTCTTGCTATCTTTCCAGCCGCTTCTCCTGAGAAAACGATTGCCTCCTCGCCGGGTCTGCAGTATCCGATTACGCATCTAAAAATAGCGCTCCTGTTTTCTTCGCCTTCCATGAGTTTAAGTATTCTCTTATTTCCAAGCTTATCAAAAACATACGCAGAATAAGGTCCGGGAAAACCGCAAAGTGCCTCGATGAATAATCCTGAATCATCTACCATGACCTCGTGATTCAGTTTATTGGAAGCATGCTTTGCCCCGAAGCTTGCAATGGGTTCAAGTTCTTCCTCCTGCAATTCAGGATACCCGCAATTATTTTGCTCCACTATTATTCCAAGCGGCGAAAGTATATCCTTAGCTTCCCTGACCTTATGGGCATTACTTGTCACGAAAATTATTTTTCTCATCTGCCTCCATCTGCGGTTCTTAAATTTCTCTTAGATAATGTGCGCCGGTCGGGATTCGAACCCGAGTTTAAGCGTTGGCAACGCTCAGTGATAACC
>DAHXMQ010000287.1 GCA_027371625.1 Candidatus Methanoperedentaceae archaeon
GGCTACTATTCAACCATTACACACTGATTAGATTGCTTTGGTATATCACAATAATGTTAAAGAGTATGCCGATGCGGCGCAGGAATACCATGACAAGATGATCGTGATTTTCAAGGAAGCTGATGCAATAAGGGCAGACTCGGATGCTGCGCACAAGGAATTCGTGAAGGCGCAGGAAGCGGCTGATGAGCAGCACAGGTTGTTCATACAAACACAGAAGGAAATCCGTGAACTCAATAAGGTAATTATCGGATTAAAGAGAAAGACAAAGGAAAGTAAGGACGAATCCATCAGGGAGCAGGCTAAGAAGGAAGCCGAGGAAGTATATAACCAGTTCAAGCTCGGTGAGAAATTGAATACCGAGGATTTGATGCTGCTCCAGAGGTCGGGGCTTCTGTAGCCTGATTCTCTTTTTTTCATGAACATCCGGGTTCATGTATTTATTTCAGGGAAAGTTCAGGGGGTATTCTTCCGCTCAGGTACGAAGGAGAAGGCAGAGGAACTGGGTGTCAGCGGCTGGGTGAGGAACCTTGCCGATGGGAGGGTTGAAGCTGTTTTTGAGGGCGAAGAGGGAAGCGTTAAGAGGATGATAGCGTGGTGCAGGAAGGGACCTGAGTATGCAAGGGTGGATGATGTGAAAGTCATATCTGAAAATTATACAGGGGAGTTCAAAGGGTTCACGCTGCGGCGGTAGATATAAACGGCAGCAGGTTAATTGAAGACTGAGAGAGGAAGGGCGGCTGCCGGTGGCATATTGCTGCTGAGGAAAGTCCCCTCACCTTCTGGACCGCGGATGCCTGCAAGGGCATAGGGTGAGAATCCTGGCTCTGGAACAGAAACGATACCGTAGCAAAGAAATGCGATGATTTCTAACGAATGAGGTCATTTGTTCGCGGATGGAACGGCGAATCCACGCGGGTGCAAGCCGAAATGGGACAAAAGGGCAGTCCAGACCTGTCCGAGTACGGCGCATAGCCAAATGCCGCATGAGCGCGATAAGGGAATTTCCCCTGCGCTAAACATAAAGGGGCTTACTCTCCTCACTCAACTTTTAATACTCCCTCGCTCTTATCTAACATCATGCCCTCTATCATAGACCCTATCTACGGTCGCGTTGAAATAAGCGAGCTTGAGCAGCTCATCATCAACACCCCAGAGATGGCGCGCCTGCGCCGCATCCAGCAACTTGGTCTGGCTGACCTTGCTTTTCCAGGCGCCAATCACACGCGTTTTGAACACAGCATTGGGACGCTCTTTATCGCAGATAAGATAGCAAAATCCTTAGATTTGAGCGAAGAGGAGGTTGCAAAAATCAGAATTGCTGCGCTTCTTCACGATATAGGTCACTGCGCATTCTCTCACGTAGTGGAGAGCGTGCTCAGGCGAAATCCTTCCTACCAGCCTGTAATCAATGGCAGGAATTTCATCAATCATGAGATGTTCACAAAACATATCATCTCAAATTCTTTCCACACAAAACCCGAAATTTCAGGGATAGTAAGCAATGCAGCGTCCTTTTTTGAAGAGATTGCCAGCATTGCAACAGGTGAAGTCGATGCGGTCTCAAAACCATACCTTGCGCAGATAATCTCCAATGATATAGACGCTGACAGGATTGATTTTCTGCTGCGCGATTCGTACCACACAGGCGTATCGCTTGGGCTTGTGGATTTGGACCAGATTGTGGGCAGCCTTGCCATAAGCAACGGCAGGATAATTCTGGGAGGTAACAGGAGTTACGACGAGGACATGGCGCTCACCGCTGCTGAATCCATGCTGATTGCCAGGGCGCATCATTACTCTGCTATAATCCACAATCCCAAAACGCAGGGGGCAAGGGTAATGCTGCTCCATGCACTTGAAAATGCGATTAAGAGCCATGAAAAATCCGGTGATGTCAGGGCGCTTATGGCAGGATTTTTCACTTCATACATAGACAGCGATTTATTGAATTTCATCGAGGCTAACGGCGACACGGGTGCAAAAAAACTAATTTCGAATATCAGGAATGGCAGCATCTGCAATGCAGTGGCACGTTTCACGCACAAGAATCTCAACCCGATTACACGGATGGCGCTCTCTACCATTGCAAGAAATGGTGTTGCCAAGAAGATGTTTGAGGAGGAGCTTGCAAGGCGCTTTGCTAAAAAGTACGGCTCACAGGTGCTCGTTGACCTTGACGTTGCAAGTGGAATCCCGAAAAGCACGCGCATAAAAACAGGAGAGGACGAAGGATTCCTGTATGACGAATCCGCTTTAGCCAACGGGCTTGTGAGGGCAATCTCGCGCCAGATATCGCTGTGCGTATTCTCAAGAGCCGGGGACGATGCAGCGCTTCTTCAGGCGTCGCATGATTTCCTGCTCGGTATAGAGAGCCTCTCGCCTTCCCTTTTGCGCTTTATCAGGAATGAAACATACCTTCCTATCGAGGGGCTTCTCCTCATATTCTACAGCGCGCACAGGTTGTTCAGCACGGAATCCGAGGGAAGAATCACAATGCCAAGGCTTCGCAATATTGCCAGGATATACTGGCTTGTGAAGGAACTGGGAAGCAACGAGCGCCTGCGCAATCTGTTCGATTATAAATTCCACAACCGCTACGGCTTCCCGTACAGTGACAGGCTTTTCGAGGATATCCAGCTTCTGGTTGCGATGGGGATGGTGGATGAAGACCTGAGGTATTTTGAAAAGAAAGGCAGGTGGCAGCAGCGATACGAGTATGTCCTGACAAGCGATGGCGTTGAATATGCTGAGTTAATCGCACCCGCATACCAGAACGAATTAAAGCTGATTGAGAACTATCTGACAATCAACAAACACTCTATTCCAAGAGATGCGGTGAGTATCGCGAAAGGCAGATACAGAAAAGAAATTGCGCGATTTTTTGGAATTTATCCTCGATAGCTCAAAATACCAGTTCTTTAGGCATCAAGTCTGTTTAAAATTGCCTTAATATCCCCGCGCATTTCCACCATATCCAGATGCAACGTATCTCACATCTGCCGCAGCTCCGCAATCCTGTCCCTTATCTTCGCAGCCCTCTCAAACTCAAGGTTCTTCGCAGCCCTGTGCATCTCAGCTTCAAGCTCCACAATATAATTGAACACCTCCTCTTTCGCGGGAGCTTCGGTAATTTCCCTTGGTTCAACAGCCTTCCTTATAGTCTGCGGGGTGATATTGTGCTCCCTGTTATACTCTATCTGCATCTCGCGCCGCCGGTTTGTCTCATCGATTGCACGCTGCATAGAACCTGTAATCCTGTCTGCATACATCACGACCCTGCCTTCGATATTTCGCGATGTTCTGCCTATGGTCTGCAGTAGCGACCTCTCTGAGCGCAGATATCCTTCCTTATCTGCATCCAGAATCGCGACCAGTGCAACCTCGGGCAAATCAAGCCCTTCCCTGAGGAGATTTATTCCCACAAGCACGTCGAACTCGCCGAGGCGAAGCCCGCGTATAATCTCGATTCTCTCCAGCGTCTCGATCTCGGAGTGCATGTAGCGGGCTTTTATACCCATGCTGATAAGATATTCTGTCAGGTCTTCAGCCATCCGTTTTGTGAGGGTTGTGACTAGCACCCTGTGTTTTTTCTCTGTCTTTCTCCGGATTTCAGCCATCAGGTCGTCTATCTGCCCCTGCACGGGTTTCACAACTATTTCAGGGTCAACAAGCCCTGTCGGTCTGATAATCTGCTCCACAACCTGTGCGCTGCGGACTATTTCGTACTCGGCAGGCGTGGCAGAAACATACAGTACCTGGTTTACCCGCGCCTCAAACTCCCCGAACGTGAGAGGACGATTGTCAAAAGCAGAAGGCATCCTGAACCCGTAGTCAACGAGCGATTCTTTCCTTGCACGGTCTCCTGCGTGCATTCCCCGAAGCTGCGGGAGCGTAACGTGCGATTCATCAATCACGATAAGGAAATCCTTCGGGAAATAGTCAATAAGCGTATAAGGCGGCTCGCCTGCTCTCCTTCCGTCCATGTGTCGGCTGTAATTTTCGATTCCCTGGCAGTACCCTATCTCGCGCATCATCTCGATATCGAATTTCGTGCGCTGCTCAAGGCGCGCGGCTTCAAGTATCTTCCCCTTGCCTTTGAGTTCATGCAGCCTGTCCTTTAGCTCAAGCTCTATAGAAAATATCGCAGCCTCGAGCTTTTCCTGCGGCATCACGAAATGTTTCGCAGGGTATATAACAACAGCCTCATCTTCTCTGAGTGCTTTTCCAGTAAGGACATCGAATTCGGCTATGCGCTCGATCTCGTCGCCGAAAAGTTCTATCCTGACAGCGTTTGAAGCGTAGGACGGGAATACTTCTATGGTATCTCCTCTCACCCGGAATTTCCCTGTTGAGAAATCCATATCGTTGCGCTCATATTGCATATCAACGAGATGCGAAAGTATGACCCTGCGTTGCGCAGTTTCGCCTTTTTTAAGGAGGAGCGACATCTCCTGCCACTCCTGCGGTGAACCAATGCCATATATGCAGGAGACGCTTGCGACAACAATCACATCACGCCTCTCAAAGAGAGAGCGAGTGGCAGAAAGGCGCATCCTGTTGATCTCCTCGTTTATCGAGGCGTCCTTTTCTATATACGTGTCTGTCTGCGGGATATAAGCCTCTGGCTGGTAGTAATCGTAATAGCTCACAAAGTATTCCACAGCGTTGTCAGGAAAAAATGCCCTGAATTCGGAATATAGCTGCGCTGCGAGTGTCTTGTTGTGGGAAATCACAAGCGTTGGTCTTTGCATCCTGTTTATAACATTTGCAACAGTGAACGTCTTGCCAGAACCTGTGACGCCGAGCAGCGTCTGGCGTTTCATGCCCTGCTCCAAACCCGAAGCAAGTTCTTCAATCGCTTTTATCTGGTCTCCTCTGGGTTCAAAGCCGGAAACGAGTCTAAATTCCAATGCGCATCACGATAAATACAGGGAATTACGAGGACTTATTCTTTCGTATCAAAGCACGAACATCGTAAATAACAGATAGCCAATAACTATCATTATCACAGAATGCTTCAAGCCTGAGAGGGCACTGCCTTCTCCCATCACTCCTGCAATCAACCCAGAGGAAAAACCCTGTATCAGGGCGCCGTGGAAGAATGCTCGGTTATACACAGCCAGTTTTTCTCGCGAAAGGCTGAGGGGAACCGCACTCCCAGCACCGCCGCTGCTTGAAACTTTCTCTCCTGCCTTTACCATCTCAGCAAGGAATGTTGTGGAGATTATGTAGATAATGCCGATGAATACGAGGAACGATATGTAAATAATTACAACGTAAATAAACATATTGACCCTGCGTTCATTCTTTAATTCGACCTCGGCAGCGACATCCCTTGCTGCGACGTTCAGCACCTCGCTCATATCGCCGCTGGACTCGTTTGCTTTTGTCAATAGAGTAACCGAACGAGCCACGATATGTGTCCTTATCCTGTTTGCGAAGCGCACAAGTGCTTCATTAATTGCAAGTCCCCAATCAATATCATTCCATATTTTCTTGATCTCTTTGCCCATACCGATATCGCTGCGCGTCATCAATTTGATAGAATCCCGCAGGGTCATTCCGGTCTCATTGGTACTTGCTAGTTTTTTCAGGAAATCAGGCATCTGGGATTGTAACTTATCCTCCCTTCTTTTCTTGTATTCGTGGAAGAACATCAGTGGGATGATAATTATCAACGCTGTAAAAACTATCTTATCGTCTATGTAGTCTATGAAGTCGGATCTCCTTATACCACTGAAAATTCCAATCATAAGGTAGATAAGCCCAATCGGCAAGCTTACTGCAAGAGAGTACTCAGGTTTTTCTTTCATGGGCTTTAAAGGATCACGAAGCATCTGTTTTATTTTAAGAGAGTTCCTCGATTTGATAAATTTAAAAAAAGTGCTTTTTTCCTCTGTTTCCGGAACAACTATTTCACCAACGTAATTCTGGGTTGACAGAAGCGGTGCCTCGACATTGGAACCTGGGGTTATGATACTCACCATGACTACAAACATCATCGAACCGATTGGTATCACTGCATATATTATGGCATATATCATTACCTCGCTGCCAGAACCCATGACAGACATCATCACTCCAAGAATTATGATAAACAGAGGACCTGCCACAAAGGCTGTCACATATGACTCTGCAATTAGACCAAGTGTTTCAAGGAATCCTTTCTGCTCGATCTTTGCCCTGTTGAGGTATTGCTCGGATTTATCCCGAAAATAAGTGGAGATATTTCCGCCGCTGTCTATCACTGTAAGAAGATTGTACATGAGATCCCTGAAATTCTCAGAAGGGGTGATCTCGCATATATTGTGAAGTGCGGTTCGGAGGTCATTCCCGAAAAAATCCATATCGCGTACAACAACATCCACTTCCTTGGCTACTTCACCATAGGTGTCGGTGCATTTTGAGAGGGAGCGCAATATCTCAATAACATTCATCCCACCTCTACTCAATGCATACATGAAGGTAACGGCATAGGGTAGGTTTTTATCAATCGAGCCTTTTCTCTCTCCAGCACTGAAAGCCGGGTATGCAAGAAAAAGCACATAAGTTACGCCTCCCAG
The DNA here is from genome assembly GCA_027371625.1 of Candidatus Methanoperedentaceae archaeon. GTDB lineage: Archaea > Halobacteriota > Methanosarcinia > Methanosarcinales > Methanoperedenaceae > Methanoperedens. The sequence continues at coordinate 6,567 of DAHXMQ010000287.1, forward strand.
CAGCAGGGTAAGAAAAACGATGATAAAAATAGAAACTGAGATTTCTTTAT
>DAHXMQ010000096.1 GCA_027371625.1 Candidatus Methanoperedentaceae archaeon
TAAGCATTTCTGCCGCATGCCGAATTCCTTCTTTAATTTAACAAACCTGAAGCAAAAACTGTAATAGTTATTGGTCTTCCCGTATCTCTACCCATAGTCGAGACCGCGCCTTCGATATATTACCACGAGCTTTATGAAACCGTTAATTCTATGCTTGATTCAAAAGCCTGTGAAATCGCGAACTTCCTCGTTGATACAGGCTATGGGGCTGTCTATCTGCCGAGGGATGCTTACGGCGACATAAAAATATTGATCGACAAGCCCTTTGCTTTTTTCTCCCATAAGCATGCGGCTTATTTAGCAGGCATGGGCTCCTTCGGGCACAATAACGTGTTATTGACGCCGCAATATGGACAGCGGGTAAGGTTCACATCCATATTCACCACTGCTGTAATAATGCCAGACCCCATCGAAACAAAAGACCTGTGCACACACTGTCTTCTCTGCTTAAAGAACTGCCCGGTGGGCGCGATGCCAGAGACCGGAAATTTCCCGCCGCCTGTAGATAAGAAGCTCTGTGCGACAAGAAGCGCGAAACTGAGGGATGAATATCGTTCTCCCTGCGGCATCTGCATCAAGGTCTGTCCTGTAGGGAAGGACAGGGAACTGTTCGGGCGCAAGAATATGTCGATATATTCAAGAGATAAAAAGTTTGAGAAATCCCATAGAGCATGGGAACATGTGAGGCAATATGGGTGTAAAGGATAAATCTCCGCACAATTTGCTAAAGTCGTACCCTACCTAATTCTGTCCCACAGCCCAACTTTTCCTCAATAAAATGTTTTTGCACTTTCACAGCACTAACCTCAATTATATAACTCGGTTGTTTAATCAATAATAATATTGAGCGCGTGCGTCTGCCCGGAGGATAATCAGTGCGGCTTAATCAAGTCGCATAAGACTATCGGGAAAACGCCAAGGAGACGCACCACCGTCCCCGCCGTGCTCTGAAAAACGGATAGGTTTGCTCGTGTATAAACCTTTGGTTTGAGCGAAAAAGAAAAAGTTGCATACCACTGCGACATGAAAGGAGGATAATCAGCATGTACCCGAAAATGGATGGAAGAATTGTCTTCGTTTCCCAGGAAGACTACGAATACATAGAAGAACTTTACAGAAAAATTACTCGCGAATATAGAGTGCAGGCTGGGTTGGCTCGGGTAAAACCCATAAAAGGCGAAAGTGACAATAAGCCTAAGTTTGGTCACGTAATAAGTTTTCTGCGCGAGCATTCGGCTTTTAGTGATAAAGAAATACAGAATTTTGCTGCCAGGTTTGTTAAATTAAAGAAGGAATTCGGCATGCGGCAGAAATGCTTAATAAAAAACTTCCAATGAACGCTAAGAATGTGTCCAGGCAAGCATCCACGATTTTGAAAAGTGAAGTTATTACTTCCCCAATTCCTTCAAGCGCTCAATCTTTGCCTGTGACTCATCGACCGCCTTTTTCTGCCGTTTTTCAAGTTGTGTGACAATCTCATCGAACCCAATTTTAAGTGAATATACCTTATACGGTCTCCCCTTACCAGGCTTCTTGCCTTCCCGTTCATTTATCCAGTTGCATTCCTTTAGCTCCTTCATGGCAAGGCTGACTTCCGGTTGGTGCAGTCCTGTCCCTTTCTCAATCCCGCTCGCGGTAGCCCCATCTGCATTCTTAAGATAGCTCAGAGTTCTGGCAACAGGTCTGCTCATTCCCA
>DAHXMQ010000105.1 GCA_027371625.1 Candidatus Methanoperedentaceae archaeon
GTCAAGGATATTGCCGAGCGGTGTGCTGTTCGCTGCCAGGCTGTTTAGGCTTGCGTGCACCCCTTCCTGAAAAGCTGAAAAATTTATTCTCTTGGGAGCCGGTCCGTTTACATCGTGGCATAATGCGCAGTCAGGACCACCTGCGCCCACAGCCACATTATGCATAAACTCGCTCATATTTGCACTTCCACTCAGCAGTGATCCGTGGCAGTTCTTACAATCCTGGTCAAAATAGGTGCTGAATGAGTGGTTAAAGTAATTCAAGAATGTTCCATTCCAGTTGGTACCATTGGTTATTTCAGGTGGGATTGGAAGTCCAACTGATGCAAAAGTGGAACTCATCTGGTTATAATTAATACTGCCCTTATAGTGGCAGTCAGCACATGAGGTATTGGTGCCTATTGAGCCGAACATGCTGTAATTAGGCGACCACGAGAGTATTCTGCCAAGCGGTGTGGAGTTATGCTTTGTATCGTTATGGCAGTATATGCACGCAGTCAACGGTTTGGTATTTGTCCAGTAGCTGCCCCAGATCGAGCCATTGGAGATATTGCTGCTGTGATGCAGCGGGTTCATTATCTTTGGCGGAGTAAAAACACCAAGTGAAGAATCTACGCTCGTGCTCTGGTGGCAGGTTGTGCAATCAACTGCACTTGAATTTGAGGTTTCGAATGTATTGTCCTGGAGCAGGTACTTGATGGGATGGATGTCTTTCCCTGCTAATGCTCTATCTGTGGAATTGGCATGGCATATGGTACAATATAGATTCTTGTGCTCTGATTTATTGTTCTTGGATGCACCTCCTCCTCTTCCATGGCATGTTTTACATAAGGTATCGCTGCTTACAGGCTTGTTTAATGTTGAGTCATGTAACAAGCCTGTGTTGTGGCAAGTTGGATTGATGCATCCCGGATTCGTGGAATTATAATTAGTGCTGTGGTTTGCTATACTTGCATCGTTAGGATCAACCATGGCTATCTTGAATACAGTACTTGCGTTCTGGTGGCAGTAGGTGCAATTGTCTGACCTGCCTGAATCCCAGCTTCGTAGATCGCTCCTTTTCTTGCCGTAATGCGATATGATGTTATTTCCTCCGTTTGCTCCACCATAAACAGTGCCAGTACCGTCTGGATTAAGGTTTAATCCGAGCATCATCTCGCTCTTATTATGGCAATCCATGCATGAAGTAACAGCATTAGTCTTAATGCTTGTACCATTCCAGTAGTGCTGATCTACATGTTTGATAATCGTAATAACTGGTGTATTCGACCCCGGCGTTACAACATGGCACATCCCAATGCAAGGTAGGTATAGAGGTGATGACATTATTGTTATGTGGCAGTACGTACAAGTGTACGGTGTTTTATAATTTGCTGGATGCTCTTTCGCAGGAGGTTCAGAGCCGTTGCCGTGGCATGCCCAGCACTTAAAGTTTGCTGAAGGATACCCCGATGGCGAGGTTGCATTCATGTTCAGGTTCTTATGTATTGCATCGCTTGAGTTCATTGCTGTGAAGTTCACTAGTTTTCCTTGACCAGCCGAGCCATTTATATCGTGACAAAGGATACAGTTTGCTCCGTCTTCTTCTCCAGGAGTTGTCGTAGGAGTACCCAATGTCGCATTCTGCGCATCTACTAAACCATATCCGTATATGCTATTCCTTCCTTGGACTCCTAAATCTCTTGCAGTATTATCCAGAATCAATCTGACATCTTTATTATCTTTTATTCCGTCGCCATTAATATCAGGAAAGTTTGTCGAATATATTAGAGCCGCCACTCCTGCTACATGTGAAGCAGCCATGGATG
>DAHXMQ010000124.1 GCA_027371625.1 Candidatus Methanoperedentaceae archaeon
GGTTATAAAGAGCAACCCACTGACTTCCTTTAGCTTTTTCCATTGCTTTCTTAAACTTTTCAATTGCATCGTCCCACTTGTGTTTCCCCATCAGTTTTGTGCCCTCGAAGAAGGGATCAAAAACCTGCGAAGGGGCTGAAGATAAACCATCTAAGTAAATTTTTGTACGAAGTTGCTCCTCAATCCGTTTTATATTCTCGTTGGCAAGCTCTACATCGTTTGCAATCTTTCCTAATCGAATTTCATCCTCTTTTCGTAAACGTGCTCGCTGCGGCAATATCCAAGCAAATATAGCAACCAAACGAGCAATTATTGCACTAATCGCACCTAAAATTGCCCACAATAACTCTGCTGAAATTTCATAGCCTAAAATGGATGTCATTTTTCTAATCTATCTAATCTGTAAAATAATTTATATCTATTAACCGCAAACTCTCTGCTTATCGCCCCATCTCAAACTTCTCGAACCTCTCCCTCTTCGCCCTGCAAATCGGGCAAAGGTCGGGCGGCTCATCCCTTGCGCAGAGATAACCGCAAACACTACACCTGTAAACCTGAGCCACTTTATCCTTCCCCCTCGGATTCCAACTTTTTCAACATAAAATCCCTTGCAATTGAAGCAATATTAAAACACTCTTTAGCCTCTGCCACCGAAGGGATATAAAACTCATCGGGATACCTGACCTCAACTGCGTAAAATGAAAGATTCCCAACACTTAAATTCTCAAAATCAGGGTCTTGTTTTTTACAGAGTTCTAACAAAAACTCAAGATTATGGGTCTTTCCAAATTCGATGTTTTTTGAGGCGAGATATGCTTTCAGTAATTTTTCAACAGCCTGCTGACAGTGAAAACATACGGCATCCGTAACCACCTCATCCTCGGGTTGAGCAAGTTCATGCAATGCTATTTTAAAATCGCTCTTCGCTTTTATAATCCACTTCTGGATATATTCGTCATTCATAGCGCAACGCCCTCTTTCAAGGCATTCTTCACAACGCTGCCAGGCTTATCTCTTAAAAATTGAACCTCAACATCCGATTTTATTATTACATCCACATCAAACCCTGATTTTGCCAGATATTCCCTTATTTTCTTAGACAGTTTCATTTTCTCTTTAATTTCAAATGTCTGTTCTGTTATTATCAGAATATCGTAGTCGCTGAATCGCGTATAGTCCTTCCTTGCTCTGGAACCAAAGAGGATGATTTTTCTTGCCGAATATCCGATATTTTGCAATAGTTCAAAAATCTGCTTTTTTATAATCCCTTCAGCACTTTTTATCTCTTTCATATTCCTGTACTTATTTAGAGAGTATCGAACTTATATATCTGCGCATGCGCCTACCCCATCTCAAACTCCTCGAACCTCTCCTTCTTCGCCCTGCAAATAGGGCACAAATCAGGCGGCTCCTCCCTTGCACAGAGATAGCCGCAAACACTACACCTGTAAACTTTCGACACTTCTTTTCCTCCTGCTCCTTTCTGTTCCATCATGCTCGGATAGCCTTTCTCGTAATACTCCTGCGGGCGCCGCTCAGGGATAGGTTCGTGCTTCTTCTTTCCCGAAATCCAGTCATCGCTCACATACAGCACGCACAGGCAGCAGCCATATTCTTCCACATCGGCATCGCGGTAGTTGCACGGGCAGATGATATCCATGTCATCAGCTATCTGCCCGCTCGCCATGCGGCAGGGACAAGACATATAGCCATAGCGGTGCTCGTTATCCCACAGCCCCTGAAGGATGTCGTCCAATTCCGCTTTTACCGGGTTGAACTGGTAGCCTTCCTCGTCAGCGATTTTCTTCATCTCGGAGAACATTTCTTCGACAGTTCTCATATCCCCAGCGCCTCTCGCAGCTTATCCTCATAGAATCCCACGATTACTTTCTTTCCCACCACTATGGTCGGGAACCTCAAGCCCCCGCTGAGTTTCATCACTTCCGCGCGAGCTTCCTCCCTTTCCGATTCCTTCATATGTTCACTCCATGCATCCCCGGCTGGAAGATGGACCCGGCAAAGACCGTTGAAGTAACAAAGCTGGCTGTGGAGAGCGGGA
>DAHXMQ010000290.1 GCA_027371625.1 Candidatus Methanoperedentaceae archaeon
AAGCGAAACTCCTTCTTATAATATATCAGGCTATCTTCTGAACACCTTGGGACAGGGTATATCAGGACTGGTAGAAATGCCAACAATCAATAACATTGTAAGCAGCGGCAGCGATGGCAGCTATTTCATGTACGAGCATCCAAATGGGACGTATTCTATGACTGGAAGTGCAACAGGATACGAGAGCAATTCGACAGTCAGTGTTACAATAAACGGAGCGGATTTAAGTAACGTAAACATAACTCTTACAGATGATACTGCACCATCCGTGACCTCCAATACCAATAATGTCAGTGTGACAAGTGGCAGTTCGCCACCACTGAATGCAACTATAACTGATCTAGGTTCTGGTGTGAAAAATGCAACGGTTAATGTATCTGCAATAAATTCGGCAATAAACGAAGCAATTCTTAATAATGTCAGCGGCTTCTGGATTAATAATTCCATAATAGCCGATAAGGTGACTACAGGGTTTGTGAACCTCACAATAACAGCTTACGATAATGTGGGCAATGTTAACAATGGCACTAATATGACGGTGCAGGTAACCACGCCTACCCCAACCTCGACAGCCACTGCAACAGCCACGCCTACCCCACATCTGTTTCCCCAAAAACATGAAAAAATCAATACTCGCAGAATCAAGAGACCCTGCTTTTCGAGACCTTATTTTGAAAACGCCAGTCGGCGAGAAAATCCCCACATGCATGCAGTGCGGCATCTGTGCAGGCTCATGCCCTGTAAGCCATGAAATGGACTACACGCCGAGGCAGCTTGTGCGCATGGTGCAGCTCGGTCTTAAAAAAGAAGTTCTCAACAGCAATACCATCTGGATATGTACCACCTGCTTTTCATGCTCAGTGCGATGCCCCAGGGGAATTCGCCCCACGGAACTCATGGAAACATTAAGACCCATCGCCATAGCGGAGGGTGTGAAAAACAAGAACGCAAGGTTCGACGAAATCTTTTCTGGCGTGGTAGGGAAGAACGGGAGAGCCTCAGAATTCCTGCTGATCTCAAAATACAGCTTAAAAGAGCCTGAAATGATAAAACAGCTTCCCTTCGGGTTCGGTCTTTTCAAAAAAGGAAAACTACCGTTATCTGTCGATAAAATGGAAGACACGAGCGAATTAAAAGCGATTTTCAAGCTCGAGGAAAATAAGGAGGCTGAAAAATGAAGTATTCCTATTATCCCGGATGCGCGCAGCACGGGACTGCTGTGGAT
>DAHXMQ010000173.1 GCA_027371625.1 Candidatus Methanoperedentaceae archaeon
GCAGGCGCCGCAGCCGATGCAGTTGTCACTCAGAACTTCCCCGGCAGGACAGGCGACACTGTTCCTGCAGGCGCCGCAAAAGGTGCAGAGGCTCGAATCGCGCCGGGCAATGAGCGGCATGAGCTACTCCGCTGGCTGGAAATTTTCACAGGCAGGGTCTTCTGCCCTTACCGCTCCGTAGAAGCGGCATTTATCATAAGCCGGGTCAAACCACAGGCATTCTCTGCAGCTATTGTTTTCTGGTCTGTCCAAGGGGCTAAACCTCTAAATTCCGAGATAAGGCACTGGTGATTGATTTAGCCTTTTATCTGGCAGAATATAAAACTATCTATTTTGGTCACGATAATTCGTTATAATTCCTTGAAGTAAGCGTAGGTTGTATGTTTAGAATTCTTATGTTATCGTTCAGCCTGTTGCGGTATTCTTTCAGATGGCGCTTTCTCAAGCCTTGTCTCTACCTGAAACTTTTTCCCCCCGCGGAATAGTTGCATGATAACTCTGTCGCCCACTTTGTGTTTATTTATGACCTTGATAAGGTCTCTCACATTGTTGATCTCAATATCATCTGCCTGAATCAGGATGTCCCCTGCCTTTATACCCGACCTATCGGCTTCTCCCCCTGGCATCACATTGACTACGAGTACTCCCTTATCGATGGGCAGATTATAGTATGCCACTATTTTTGGATTTACGTCCACGGCATTGATACTTATCCATGGTCGTGTGACCTCGCCATATTTCCTCAACTGCTGGGCTACCCACATGGCAGGCTGTATAGGAATGGCAAATCCTATGCCCTGGGTAAAAGGTATGATAGCGCTGTTGATGCCGATTACCACGCCATCGCTGTTTATCAGGGGACCTCCACTGTTCCCGGGATTAATGGCTGCATCAGTCTGGATCAGCCCTTCCATGAACGTCACCTCTGTCTGGATGGAACGGTTCAATGCGCTGATAACCCCTACTGTTACCGTTGGTCCTCCCACAAGACCAAGAGGACTACCAATGGCGATTGCCATCTGCCCGATGCGAAGGTTGCTGTTATTTGCTATCTCAGGTACGGGTATGCCATCTGCTTCTATCTCTACAACTGCAATGTCGGTTACGGTATCGATGCCTCTTATTTTCCCCTCGAATATCCTGCCGTCTTCAAGAGCCACTTTTATCTCATGGGAGCCGAACACCACATGAGCATTTGTCAGAATGTAGCCTTCATCGTCTATTATGAACCCTGAGCCAACCCCAGGAACAGGGTGCACATGAAGATACGCATCCCTCATCAACTTTACTTCACTGATATTCACAACACTTGGTATCACCCTGTCAACTGCATCTGTAACCATGTCATCAAAGCCTTTCATAATTAACACCCCATTAAGTTTAATTGATTTTTATGTTATTTGAAGCTATTGTTCTCCCGAATATTCAATAAATCGTAAGCGTTATTTGTTCTTCTCAGCGATGCCAGCAGAGGCTATCAGTAATCCTATGACCGCCACTATGCCTCCGATGCTTTCCATCATTTTATACGCATCGTATTTTTCAGGCGAGAATGTTACTAATTTAGTCTGGACTATATCCTGGATGCCCTGACTGCCTGTCACGAAAACATACCCGGCTATAGCGAAGATTATTATTCCCGAAACGAACCATTTTGTGTTCATGCTCCTCCTCCATTATCATTATGTGCTTGCCGTGATATAAATATTACTCCAGTGCCCTGTTTGAAAGTTCGTCGGTGTAAGAATTCTCCTCCCGCCTGACCCATTTAAATCTCAGTTCCTCAAAACCCCTGCATAATTCCTTGGCTTCGTTGAAGAGCGGCACAAGGTTATCGCTTTTCACCCTGAACTCCCCTGAAATCTGTTTTATTATCAACTGGCTGTCCCCTTGCACTTCCAGTTCCCTGCAACCATGCGCTTTTGCAAGCTTCAGTCCTTCGATAAGAGCCTTCCACTCCGCGATGTTATTAGTCCCTATGCCCACACGTTTTGAGACCTCTTTGACTTTCTGTCCATTTTCCATCAATACTACACCGATAGCCATAGGACCGGGATTGCCTCTGCACGCCCCGTCAAAGAACAATACGCAGACCATATCCTATACCGGAATATCCCACAGCGGGTACCACCGCTCCACATCCTTTTCAACAGGCAATTCCTTCTCCATTATGGAGCGGAGCCTGAACTCGTACGATGAATCTCTTTTTTTGTTATCCGCAGGTACAAAAGGGTAAAAAGTTGCGTGCTTGAAGTTGTATATCCAATAGACATCCGACTCGCCCCTGAATTTAAATACCGCACACAGCAGTTGCTCGCCGAAATCATGCTCTGTCAGGGTCTCGCTTACCATGTACAGTGTGGAAACGAGGTCTTCAAATTCCGGGTCGTTCAGGGCAATCCACATGTAATCGTAGGAATCCTTTTTTATAATATATTGCGTATTGGTTTCTTTGGTGCTCTGCTGGAGAAGTTCCCTGATTTCAGTTTCTGCGCTCTGGAATTTTGAGGCTTCAAGGGGTTTAAAGCAAATCCCCGCACCCTTTGATATCAGCGAAAGGTTGGTACTCAGCGTTACGTAGGCAGTGGACATCGCGAACAGTTTATCAGGTTTTGGTTTTGGAAGCCTGCCTTTGCCGAGCAGCGAATCGAGGAGTCCCATTTCAGAACTCCATCCTCCGCTCCATCTCGGAAAGTGCCCTGATGCGCGCCTCAATCGTCGGGTGCGTGGAAAAAAGGTTCATTATGGATTTGCCTGAGATTGCCGGGATGATAAAGAATGCATTCATGCCCTCTACTTTCCTTAAATCCTCGGATGGCACGCGTTCCATCATGCCGCTGATTGCCATGAGTGCAGAGGCAAGGTGCGATGGCTGTCCCGTGATCACAGCCGAACCCCTGTCCGCTGCAAACTCGCGGTACCTTGAAAGTGCCATTATGAGAAAGAAGCTTATTATCCAAACGATGATTGCGACTATGAAAATAATAATTGCTGCGCCTGCGCCTCTATCGCGGTCTCGCCCTCCTCCTCCCCCCCACATCCCAAAAAAAAGCATGTTCTGGACGAGAAGAGATGCAACCGTTGAAAGAAAGCTTGCTATCGTAATAATAAGCATATCGCGGTTCTTGACATGGCTCAATTCATGTGCGAGCACTGCTTCTATCTCGGGCTGGCTAAGTTTCTGTTTCAGCGAGGTTGTAACAGCCACGACTGCGCTGTTCTTGCTCCTGCCTGTTGCAAATGCATTTGGAACATTGCTCTCCACGATAGCCACTTTCGGCTTAGGCAGGTCTGCAATTGCACACAGTCTTGCTATTGTTTCATGAAGCCTCGGCTCCTCCTGCTCGCTGACTATCCTCCCGCCGGTACTCCACAATACCAGCCTGTCCGAGAAGAAAAACTGGAGAAACAGTACGAATAGCATAATTACTATCAAGATGTACGTCAGCCCTCCGCCAAAGGTGAGTATGACGGCTAAGAAGAAAAGATACAAAACTGCAAGTAAGAACATTGTTAAGAACATGCGTGCCTGAAGTCCGTAATCACGGTACCATTGCTTCATTTTAATCACTCCTCGTAATGTACTTGCAATATATTAAAGGCGATGTATTAGGATATAACCTTCCTCAGCATCCCTGCTCCCCTTATCTCTCCGTCGAACATGGGAATCCTTGCCACCAGTTGAGATGATTTTTTATTCCACGCCGCTCTCCGTCAGCACGAAATCGCAACTGATACCTTCGCTTCTTGACCTGTGTTTCCGAAGCGTAGCCCTTCGCTTGTTCATTCCTATCTTCTCAAGCAGGATAATGGTTTTCGACAGATGCTCCAGCGCATTCCCTCCCACAGGACAGAGCTCGCCTGTGGTTACATCCTTGAAGACCTGGTTCGTGATCACCACTGCCACTGCATACTTCCTCGCTATTCCGTGGAGTATCCCTATCTGGTTCACAAGTTCTCTGCGAAGTGCAATGTTTTGTTCCTCGGAATCGCCCTGCGTCAGCCCAAGCCGGTAGAAAAGCGCTGCTGAGTCGAGGATTACAAGCCCTATCTTCTCATTCATCAGCTTTTCAATATCCATAATTGAAGAATACTGCTGCTCGAAGCTTGCGGGCTCGTATATGATTATGTCGCCAGCTATTTTTTTTGCATCATCGCCTGCAATTTGGCGAAAGCGCTCAGCAGAGAAGCCTTCCGTGTCTATGAAAATCGCCTTCTTTCCAAGCTTTACAGTTTCAATTGCAAGCTGGATGCAGATATTGGTCTTGCCAGTACCCGAAGCACCGTATAACTGGGTTACTATACCATTCTCAAGCCCTCCGCCAAGCATCTCGTCTATGCATTTGCATCCGCATGGAAGCCTTTCAGGTTTTTTCATGTCACCTGTCCCTCAGATATTTTCTCAAAAATCTCTTTTATTGCCAAGAGCGCTGCTCCATTACTGTCGATGGGCGCAACATTATCCATATCTGCCCGAACAAGGGAAGCATCGTATGGTATCACACCTATTACAGGCAGATGGTATTCCTTAAGCCTTTCCTCGATTCCCTCTGCTTCATTACTTGCTTTATTGATGACAGTCCCGAATTTCCTGATACCTATCTGGCGTGCAAGTTCAGCAATCCTCCCTGCGGTCTCGATCGACCTTGCGCCTGGCTCAACAACGATAAGCATGTAATCTATCCCTTTTGTAACGCCGCGCCCAAGATGCTCAACGCCCGCCTCCATATCCATTATAACCACGCAGTTCTGCTTCAGAATCACATGCCTCAGGAGCGCTTTTAAGAAAGAGCTTGCAGGGCACATGCAGCCTTGCCCCCCTCTCTCGATCGTTCCCATGACAAGCAGTTTCACGTCATCCG
>DAHXMQ010000176.1 GCA_027371625.1 Candidatus Methanoperedentaceae archaeon
TTCTTTGACCAGTCGATTATTTTCCTGAATATAGCCACGGCTTCTTCAGGGGATTTCACAACTGCCAGCTCCCTTCCGAGTTTTGGATGCTTCCCTATTTTGCCTCCGACAAATATCTTATAACCTCTCCATTCCTCGGCAATGAGATCCGAGGGACAGACCCCAACGCACGCACCGCAGAGGTTGCATTTGTCCCAGAGTATTTTCACTTTTGTACCTTCTATTACGAAGGCTTTCTCAGGGCACATGAAAGTGCATGTTCCGCAGGCAGTGCAGTCATCGGTGTATAAATCCGGCTTGAGCAGCCCCATAATTCCGAAATCATTCTCCTGCGGCTTGGCACAGGCATTCGGGCATCCTGTTACCGAGAATTTTATTTTTACAGGCATATCCTCGCCAAAGAATTCCTTATCCAGCATGCCTCCCAAGGCATAGGTATCTATTATCCCGTAGTTGCATTCTGCGCTGCCGGGGCATGAGATGATATTGCGCACGCGAGGTCCGCATGAGCCCGGAGGAGTGCCGTTATCCTCAAGCTCTTTTGTGATGGCATCGAGATTATGGATATCCACATTCGAAATCTGCATTCCCTGGCGCGTTGTGATGTGGATGTATCCTGAACCGTATTTTTTGGCAATCCGGCTTATTCCCTCAAGCTCTTGAGATGAAACGTTGCCGCAGGGCATGCGCAGCCTTACGACGAAAAGGTCTTTCTGTTTCTGCTTCATGTAGCCGGATTTTTTTAATGTTGCTACATCGAGTTTTTCAAGGGTCATTTTTGCTCCTTAATAGCAAGGGTGATATTTAAAATGTGGGTTGAGTTAACTCGTTGGGTTTTAATAACTTGGGATAGCGGCAAGATTTGTCAATAAAAATCGAAACCTATATGCCAATTATTGCCCAATTATACTTGGGGAAATCCTATGGAAAATCAGATTCTCTGGCTTAATCGAAAAGACGTGGAGTCGCTCCTCGATATGAAAGAGGCGCTCGAAGTCGTTGAAGAAGCATTCAGGCAGCATGGTCTTAAGAAAGTCCAGATGCCTCCCAAGCTTTACCTCTATTTCAAGAAGCACAACGGCGATTTAAGGACGATGCCTGCATATCTTGAGGAGCAGGACATTACAGGTGTAAAGATCGTGAACGTCCATCCAGATAACCCGAAAAAGGGTTTGCCGACAGTGATGGCGCTTGTTATCCTGAACTCGACCGAAACAGGCGCGCCGATTGCAGTGATGGACGGGACGTATCTGACGAATATGAGGACGGGTGCCGCTGGCGGGGTCGCTGTAAAGTATCTTGCCCGCAAGAACGCGAAAACCGTGGGCTTCGTGGGCACAGGGAACCAGGCAGTTACCCAGCTCCTTGGAATAAAGGAAGTTATCGATATCGAGGAGATAAAAGCCACAAGCACGCAGGAGAAGCATACACTTGCATTCAAGAAAGAGATCGAGAAAATAATTAGTTGCGACATTGTTCCCAAGAAAAGTGTGAAGGAAGTGTGCGATTGCGATATCATTGTGACGACAACGCCATCCAGAGAACCGATAGTGATGAACGAGTGGATCTCCGATGGCACGCACATCAATGCAATCGGCGCGGATGCACCGGGAAAGGAGGAGCTTGACCCGAAGATACTGAAGCGCGCCAGGGGAGTGGTGGATGATATTCCGCAGGCTTCGCATTCGGGTGAGGTAAATGTGCCGTTGTCAAAAAAGCTGATTAGCGAGAAGGATATCTGCTGCGAGATCGGGGAGGTTGTCGCGGGGAAGAAAAAAGGCAGGATGAAGGATTCGGACATTACGGTGTTTGATTCAACCGGGCTTGCGATTCAGGATGTGGCGACGGCAGATATGGTGTACAGGAAGGCGCTGGAGGCGAATATGGGGATTAAGTTGCAGCAGTTTTAATCGAAGAGTTTTTATTGAACCAAAAGAGGAGCGAAATCCCCAAGGTCAAAAACTAGATAACCCATGCTCTTCAGTTTTTCTTTATCGTCTATGCCCTTTGCTATAATACCATATCTTTCCTTGCGTCGGGCATTATGCCATTTCACCAGCGCTGCTTTGCGCTTTAATTCGGCCAATATGGTCTCTGCCTCTTCAACATTCAATGAACTCCACTTACATTCGAAAAAGGATATTTCCTTTTTCTCTTTGTTCAAGGTAATTATATCTATTTCCTCAGTTCTGTGCCACCATCTGCCAATATCCATAAATTCAAAATCCAGCAAGCCTTTTCGGTTCATTTCTATCAAAAATTCGGCTGCAAGTTTTTCAAATGCCTTACCAAAATAAGAATTAATATCTTTTATGATTAATTCAAAAGCCATTTCAGGATTGATTTCCAGCAGACGTGAATTTCTGTAGATGAACCTGAACCAGAAATTAAAAAAATTATCCAGAAGGAAATATCTGGTGTCCCTGGCTCGGCTCATTATAACAGGTTTTTCCCGGATTACTATCTCGTAATTATTTACAAGTTCGTAGAGGTATTTCGATACTGCACCCGGCTGCAAACCGGTATAATCCGAAATCTCCTTCGGGGTCGCATTTCCGGATGAAATTGCTTCAAGTATCGAGAAATAGCTCCTGTGCTCAGAGCCAAATTCAAGCGTAAGAATATTTTTTCCTTCCTCTGCCAGTATCTTTGTATCTATGAATAATCTTTTAAAAGTCTCCATGGGGTCGCTGGTTCCCATTTGTCCTGCAAGAAGAAGATATTTGGGAACGCCTCCAAAAAGAAAATAGAACTTTGAAGCATCCTCTGTTTCCAACTGGAAAAAAAACTTCAGGAACGCATAACTATCAAAAAAGTTGAATGATTTCAGGTTAAAAAGCATAGTAGCCCTTCCAAACAGCGGCTCTTTAGTGTCTTTGAATATTTTCTTTATCATTCCGACATACGAACCTATTATCAGGAACATATGCTGCGATTCATTATGATTTAAGTCCCAGTATTTCTGGAATTTTGAAAATATGCCGGGATTGACTTTGCTCAGGTTCTGGAATTCGTCGAACACAAAAATCAATTTCTCTTTCTGCTCAAAAACAAGACTGAAGAAATCATCCCAGCTTTCGATCCGCGGTTTTACTTTGAGTATTTCTTCAAGCGACTCTTCCAGGTCTTTGAAAATCAATGCTTCAGGTTTTATTTCTATAAATATATAAACAGCTCTTTTTCCTTTTATGAATTCACGGCTCAATTCGGTTTTTCCTACCCTCCGCCTGCCATAGAGCACCACAAGGGATGATGAACCTGAGCTATAAATATCCTCCAATATGCGAATCTCATTCTTTCGGTTAATGAAACCTACCATATAGTAACATACTGTTCAGTAGGTATATAAGATTTACGACATCGAGGGATGCAAGAATAGAGGATTCGGATATTACGGTGTTTAATTCAACCTGGCTTGCGATTCAGGATGTGGCGACTGCAAATATGGTGTACCAGAAGGCGCTGGAAGCGAACATGGGGATTAAGTTGCAGCAGTTTTAATCGAGAATTTTTGCTAACGCTGTGTTAGCGTCATTTGTGCAAAAACAAATTCATAACCGGTCCACGCGATATTGAGGCTGACCATTCATTACACCGAATAAGAGTTGAGACGGTAATTCATTACAAAAAATGAAGTAACTTTGAGTAGGCGTCGCCTCATTTTGAGCAAAAAGACAATACCAAGCGCCGTCATTACTTATGACAGAACCCTTGTTAATGAGAATCCCACCTTGCGGAATTACGTTACGTGGGCCATGCTGTATGTGTGGATTGACGCGATCTTTTTCTCCATTCGGAATGGCAGCAACGAATGGTGACCACGTCCCTGCTCTTGGACGTACTTCGATGGCATACCTTGAGTCAGTCCTTCCAGTAAGATTATGAAGAGTCAAAGAATATGGCTCAACATTAGGCAGTAAAATGTTTGGTGTTCTTCCTTCCGCAGCTGACTTTATTCTTTCTTTCCAATCTGGGTCGGTAATGCTAACATAGAGCCTTGTTCTTATGCTAGCTGGAATGAGGTTAGCGTCGATTGTGGAAGGAAAGAGTCCTATCACTGGAAAGTTGTTGCCTCTGGAATGAAGGGCTCGATCGAGAGCATATGCAAATTCTTCTTTACACGCTTCACTTCCGAGACTATTCTGAGTAGCATATAGAAGCCATGCATCACTTGCGTTTGGGTTGGTAATAAAATAGTCTATTTGTTCCCATAGACGACGCCCTGCCTGAAGATTCCAACGATCAAGCTTTACTACCAAGCCTGAACGAATAAGTTCTTGGGCTACAAAATCAACATCTCTATCGTTATTGTCATTCCAAGCGTAAGTTATCCAGATTGTTGTCATAACCTTATCTTAATTCCTATATACCTCTTGTTATACAAAAACCACATCCTTCAAATGCTCGAAATGCTCGTCCCCGCTGACCACCTTACAGCCCATTCTCTTTTGCTGGGCAATAATAAGCGCATCCATCATGCCAAAGCCTTTTTTCGTTCTCCTGAGTTCACTTCTAATCGTTGCAGCATCCAGCCAATCCTGCGTTAAAATACATTGTATATCAGAAACTTTCCTCACAATGGAATATAGCTCTTCAAAATCCATACTTTCCCTGATAGCCCACCCTTTTATTTCAGCAAGACAGCATTCGGGAGTGATAATAACATTATTTTCATCCTCTATAATTTTTTTAACCTTTTCACCTCTTTTCGAACCTGTGAAATATTCAACCCAGGCATACGTATCTATCAGGTACACAGCATCACCAGAGGTCTTCGTGCTCAGGTTCTTCCCTTTCAAACGGCTTTTTCCCCTTCGCAATCCCAAAACCGCTTACTTTTTCTTTTTTTAAAATATCGATATCGATTATATCCTTTTCAGATAATCCCAGCTCTGCGACCTTGTCTTTTGGGATGACTATACCTAGGGAATTACCCCATTTTTTTACTTCTACAGCGGCATGGCACATAATATAACAATGGAATCCCAGCTATATAAGTTATACCATATTGTATAACAAAAAGCGGAACTTTATAGAATTGTTAGATGTAGAAATGTATATGATGAAAATAAAGAAAAAGAGAGGGCTCATAGCCCCGCTCTCTGAACTATCACATCCGCAACCTGTTTGGCGCTTCTGAAAGGAAAGTCGGTTGGCTTGAGCAACTTCCCTGCCTCACCTGCCGTCATTTTAATATCGCCCACCTGACAGGTCGTGTCCGCTCCCATGGGAAAGGCTGCGAGCAGATCTTTTGGCGTTTTTATCGGGAACTTTGCTCCTTTGAGTGCTCCAACAATCTGGGCATGTATTTCGTCTCTGACGCTCATTGTTTTCACCTCCTTTTTACTCTTATATTTTTTAATTGATTAGTTAGCAGCATATACTTAACCGTCATAGAAATATACTTAATATATTATTATGACCTTTAAAGTTTGGATAGAAACCCTTTTCTATAATAAAAATAATAATCTACTCAGATGAAAGATGCCGAAAATATAAAAAAGGAAATGCTTCAATGCTCAACCATGATATCTGAAGCCAATCTCAAACTCCTTAAAAAAAAAGCTAAAGAACTTGGGGCTAACGAAGCTCTATTGATTCCTGCGAAAAGCATTGTGGTCGAAAACAGAACTATTTTGAAATGTATTTTTGGGTGTAACGGATGGGGCAGTCGTGTCTGTCCTCCGTTCATACCCACAGTTGATGAGTTCAGGAAAATGCTGGCAGAATACCAGTGTGCTCTGCTTGTTGATTGGAAATCCGAAAATATATTCTCCGGGGAAGTAAGCGAGAACTTCGTTAAATATGGCGTGTCTCCCCCAAAAAATAATGAACTGAAGAAAGAATATCAACAGGCTTTAAAAACTGTAATAAGAGAAAGAAAAGAAAGGATACAGCCAGGAAGTCTCGAACTTGAGAAGCTTGCATGGGTTCTCGGTTATAATACCGCCCTTGCCACCTTCCCTGGAATGTGCACATGGTGCGCAAATAATGATTATTCAGATGTTAACTGTGCCCGCTTTAAAGATGAGTGCCATCACCCTACTATTCGCAGACCATGCATTATGGGACTCGGCATTAGGCTCGATAAAACGCTTGAAAAACTAGATATCCAATTGCCAAATTTCCCTATTGAAAATAGCACCCCTAAACAGTATACACTGATATTTATAGACTAAGATTATTCCCTAAAAAATAATAACATACTCAGATGAATGATGTCGAAAATATAAAAAAGGAAATTCTCGAAATAAAATCAAAGCTGTCAGATATACAGACCGACTTAAATCGGTTCTTTGATTTGGTGAAGCTGCAGCAGCATGAATCTGTCCTTTCAAGCATACAGAACAATTTTTCAAGTGCTCTCACGAGCTATGTTGCTGAGGATATCGAAAATGGTCTTGAAAGAAACATGGTAAGAAACTGTGAGATGCATGATACCTGTAAATCTATTTTCAATGGATTTCTGTATAAGAATGCAAACCTGCTGAAAAACAAAAAAGTGGATGAAGCCACCATTTCAAGAAACCAGCTTGAATTGCAGAACATGAGGAAAAATGCTCCAAAGAAGCAATGCGAGAAATGCTTTCTGGAAGTTTCAGGTCTCTTTAATAAGCAGGTTCTTTTGATGCGCTCGCTTCAAATTTACAGCACGGATGAAGAAAAAAAGAACAACATCTCAGTGCTTCCTGAAGATTTGGTGAGTTATATTTTTGAATCTCTGTCCAGCAAGCAGCGACTTCAGATTTTAAAAGCCGTGTCAGCAGAAGCAAAGTCCTTTTCCGCTTTCTCGGAAATTACAGGACTGCGCGGCGGCAATTTGCTTTTTCACCTGCAGAAATTGCTCGACGCAGGATTGATCTTGCAGCGCCATGACAGAGGAGACTATATGATTACGGAGAAGGGATACAAAGTGCTAAGGTGTGTTAGCGAACTGCATCAAGCTCTGGAATCGTGCCGGAACGAACAAAGATTTAAACAAACAAGGACATAATAGCATAGAGGTAAAATCATGGCAGTAAAGAAATACGAAGCAGTAGTGACCATCGAAATAGACGAAGACAAATGCAACGGAGCAGGGGAATGTACCCAGGTCTGCCCTACGAATGTTTTTGATATAATAGAAGGAAAATCACATGCAACACGCGTGGAGGACTGCATCGAATGCTGCGCGTGCGTGGATGCATGTCCCACGAAAGCAATCAAGCACAGCTCTTGTTAGCGTCCAATTCTCAGCCTGAGCGCTAATTTTTCAGGAAGATTTGCCGCAAGCATATCTTCAATCACTTTTTCGATATCATAACTTACCCTTTTGAGTTCGACTTTTCCTGAGGCAGTATCAAGAATCGCAAAGGCTGCGTCCGGGTTTCCATCCCTTGGCTGACCCACAGAACCGGGATTAATAATAATGCCCTGAGCATATTCCTTTTTGAACTGGATATGGGTATGACCTAAGACAAGAACATTGCCTTCTATCACTTCGAGAAGCTCTGGCACTGCTGCATCGGGATAAACATACTCCTCGATATCGATTGGGCTTCCGTGAACAAGGACTATTCGTCTCCCTTGGGCAGTTATTGACTCAATATTTTTAAGTCCGCGCAGATAATCAACATTATCAGGCAATATGATATTTCGCGTCCACTCAAGAGCCTCGGCTGCATAAGGGTTGAAGCCGGAAGCATCTCCGGTAATCAGAGCCCTGTCGTGGTTCCCAAGGATTGAAATTATCTTTTTCTTTCTGAACAATCGAATCGTCTCATCGGGATACGGGTTGTAACCGACGATGTCGCCTGCATGCAATATTTTCTCAACTCCATTGCTTTCGAGAACTGAAAGCACCTCTTTTAGCGCGATAGCATTGGAATGAACATCCGCAATTATGCCAATCAGCATAAGAATAGATATACAATGATTTCCCAAATAGTTGTTTGATGAAAAAAGTAAGGGCTTCCATGGGAACCCTCGGAGTTCTCGGACTTGAGCTTGTAGAGATGGATACGCCTCCCACTACTGCTTATCTTCAGATATACACCGAAAAACGCTGCAACGCGAACTGCCTTTTCTGCGCACAGGCAAAAGGCTCAAGCGCCGAGCTAACCCACATCGCAAGGGGCATGTATATGCCTGTCGGTCTTGGGCTTGTCGTGGAACGGCTTGGAATGGCATACGAGCGCGGCTATATTGCACGTGCCTGCATCCAGACCGCGCTTTATGATAACTGGTGGGAGGATACGGTATATTTAATCAGAAGCATCCGTGAAAAAAAGTAATATCCCGGTCTCGCTTTCGGTTTTCCCGCTTAGTGACGGGCGATACGAAGAACTAAAAAAAATGGGCGTGAATGAAATCGTAATTCCGCTTGATGCCTGCACTCCGGAGTTATTTGAAAGAATAAAAGGGAAAAGCGCAGGCAGCCCTTATTCATGGGATACGCACATGGACGGAATAAAAAGGGCAGCGCGCATATTCGGAAAAGTAGGGACGCATCTTATAATAGGTCTCGGGGAGAGCGATGAGGATGCTGTCAGGCTCATTTCGGAGTTATGGCAGAACAATGTCAATCCTGCGCTATTTTCATACACGTATATTCCGGGAGCGCAGCTTATTGTGGGGAAAGACCATGCGGGGATGAAGCACTACCGCACAGTGCAGCTTGCACGGCACCTGATTGTGAAGGGAATGGTATCTTTTTCTGATATGCGATTCGAGGATGGCGCTCTTTGCGATTTCGGTGTAAGCAGGGATGAGATACTTTCGGTTATTGAGGGTGGCGAGGCTTTTCAGACATCGGGATGCCCTGACTGCAACCGCCCGATGGCAAACGAAACCTTTTCAAAAATATACAATTTCCCGCGAAAACCCAATGATAAGGAAGTAGAAGACATCAAGAAGGATCTGGGTTTAAGTCGGATTCTTAAATTTCGGGAATATTAACCGCAGATGAACCCGGATGAACGCAGATTAAATGCATCGGCAAGCATGGAAAGGGCTGTTTTTATCTACTTTAATCACATATCTTAGCAGTTCAGCGCGCCCCAGAGGAAAACAATGCAGCCTTATAATATTCACCGCAAAGCACGCAAAGAACGCAAAGCAGAGCAGCAATTTTTATAAACAACGAACTCAATACGAACTCTTACGAACTCAGGACTAAATATTTTTAACTGTTTCGGCGCTCCGATAGAAACAGATGCAGCCATTGTTTCTGAGAGTGGCAAGCAAGGATAATCAACCACGGAGGACACAGAGAGCGCAGAGATTTGTATTTTTGTTTCTCTGTGTCCTCTGTGCGCTCTGTGGTTTATGTTCATCGGCGAGCTTGGAAAAGGTTACCGCACCATCGCACCCGGAGCCGCAGCGGGAGGGCGCGCGTGTGGGAGGGGCGGGTCGGGGTTAGAGAAGAGGGGAGGCTGGGATTTGAGAGAATGGGCATGAGGGTTTTTATCGCCTTGAACCTGCTACATATATTTTGACAGTCTGGCGCGCCCGATAGAAAACGATGCTGCCACTGCTTCTGAAAAAAACGAACCGCAGATAAATGTGGATGAATGCAGATTTGTTGTTTGGCTTTATTTTTGAGAAAGAAGTATTATGATTTATTTCATTTTTCAGTATTGCATTTTGCCGATATGATGGTTGCGCGTTCGCAGGATGTTCAGCGTGTTGATAACGCAAGAATTTAAACCGTAATAATACCTTTACGGAGAAGATATGTTAGTCAATGAAAATGAAATTCGTAGTTTGCTGCAAGCATTAGCAGATGTGATAAAAAAAACTATAGATAATGAAAGAGCTAATGGAACTCTTCAACCAGAGGAAGTTGAATTTTCCCATTGGAAAGTGAATCAGTTCACTTATGGCGATAATGGTATTACTTATGGAGGTGCTATAAGTGAAACTGTTACAAAACCATCATGGTTCAGAGCACATAGAAAACTCGAAAAGACAATAAAACAATTACCTGAATATAGTGATGTCTTAGATCATTTGACTTCAATTTTAGAGGGCGACCAGCAAACTCCATACTATATTGAAAGATTTATAAGCAAATTAATTTATAATATTTTGAACATTAAAGTTGACGAGACACTGGCTAATAACTTAATAATCACTTTAATAAAAGACTTAAAAAAAGAGCCAGTGATGTGTGGTTCGGAAGCTGAGTTGCAAGGAATTATCTTACGACCAGATGAAATAGAGATAAGTCATGGCACAATTTTAAGAAAGCCACGAGTGGAAGATTTAGAAAAAGAGATTCCAGTTTATGATTTTATGCCCTTACATCATTTACCCCATCCTTCTGCTTATTTGAAAATAGAGTTTCTCGGAAGGAATGCCAGAGAGATACAAATTAAAGTCGATACTGCTGTAACAATATTGAGGTTGTTCAAAACTGGAAGCGTAAGATATACAACTTATAGAATGTACTCTGAATCTATAACTGGATTCATTGGAGGTACTCTAACATCTGGCGATACAAGTCCTGCTCAAGAAACTTACATTGTGAGAGAGGAAGATACGAAAGAATTGCAAAATTTTTGGGAGAGAATTTCATCTTACATACCAGATGCGTTTTTGGAAACATATACAGGCAAAGTGGATCATGTTGCAATAGCGTATAAACGCTACACCGACTCTTTGAAGCAGGATGGTATAATGGAGCGGAGAATCGCAAATGCTATAATGGGTTTGGAAGCTTTGTTTTTGAAATCTGGAGGAGAACTACAAGAGCTTCAATATCGTTTAAGCCTCAGAGTTGGAAAGTTACTTGCGAATTTTTCACAAGATCCAATTCAAGTCAAAAAAACAATAAAAGATGCATACAGAGTCAGAAGCATATTCACTCATGGAGGGCAGCTTGGCTATAATGAGAAAAGGAAATTGGAATCAAAATATAAAGAGATGAGAGGCCTATTATTATCCATTCTCGATTATTTGAGAATCTCTTTAATCATTTCCATAACAATAAACATAGAAAAAGATGAATTTATTGATATTATTGATGATTCATTAATTATCGAAAAAAGTAATGAGAGATTAAAAGGACTTCTAAGTTCAGCAAAATACATTTTAGAGTGCCAATAAATATATTCTTTGCTTTGCATCATATCTCCTTCAATTTCTCAGGGATTAAGTCGCCATTATACCGTGCTAAACACTCAAGAACTCTACCGCAAAACATCCTATGCAAAAAGATGTTCAGCCACAAATCTGCGTTTATCTGCGGTTTGTTTCTATAGATATTCTGGTAGCGTCGAACCTCGCCATAACAATACCGCAATCTTAATTTACTATCCAAACAAAATTACAGCAGGGGAAAACAATGGAAATCACAGAAGAAATCTTCGAATTCGCGGATGAAATCGGTCCCGAAAAGATAGTGCATCTATACGAGCCGAGAACGA
>DAHXMQ010000298.1 GCA_027371625.1 Candidatus Methanoperedentaceae archaeon
TCATGCTTATCCTTGTGGGATCGGCCATAGGTATGATGGAAGAACTGCTTGGAAGGAAATCGCCTCTTTTTGGAAGAAGAACAGGACAACTTGAAATAAAGCTTCAAGTATCCTCTGGAGATATGCAGGCAGAGCATGGGAGCGTTAAGGCGGATAATAGGGAAATGACGTATTTGCTGATTTCTATCTAATCCTACTTTATTTGGTTCGCTGCACTTTTAACACCTTACTACAGTCGTACAAGTAAATAGGATAGCCTTATGCCCAGACCCGGACTTGAACCGGGGACATCTGCGTCTTCAGCGCAGCGCTCTCCCAGGCTGAGCTATCTGGGCATACAGGGAGCTAATAATTGCTGACCTCGTATATCTAATCTTCGCAGATGTGGTCTTATCCCAAGACTTAATATTATCAATGCCTATAATGCGTAGAAGGTGTGGCTGAATGAACGAGTTCCTTGATAAGCTTTCAAAAATCAGGTCAGGGTTTCTTTCACGCATGAGGTTTCTTTTCCTTCTGGATTTTGTCTCTATTTTCAGCATTCTCTATGCAATTTTTATCATCTTCCAAGTCGAGTATTTCCTGAGTAAATCATCGCTATCACTGCCGATCCCTGTCAGATTTATTCCACCGATTCTTGCTTTTATCATCGCGATAATTGTTGCCTCATTGCTGCATAAAAAGGACAAAAAAATCAATAT
The DNA here is from genome assembly GCA_027371625.1 of Candidatus Methanoperedentaceae archaeon. Classification (GTDB taxonomy): domain Archaea; phylum Halobacteriota; class Methanosarcinia; order Methanosarcinales; family Methanoperedenaceae; genus Methanoperedens. The sequence goes on from DAHXMQ010000298.1 coordinate 702, forward strand.
CAATCTGTTGATTGAAAAAAAATATGATGAACTGAAAGAAAAGCTCAGGACAGCGTATGACAACAGAGATGAAACAAATGAAATAGTTGATTCATTAAAAGACAATGTTTCATCTGCGCTCACCAATGTTTCATCCTCACATCTTCTATCAAAAGGTGCGATAATCTCAAAAATTCTTATAGCCGTTATATTCATTGCAGGTGTTGCCGTAATTTCATCTAACCCTTCCCAATATCAAATTCCGCCTGAAACAATCGCCAATAATTTCAAAAATATAACAGGCATCGGGGGAACTGCGAATGAAACCACTCTTCTTCCGATAGGGCAGATTCAAGGCCCACCGACTGCGGGCACTTCAGGAAATGGGCAAATCATAGGTCATCCCAAAATCGCATCCCTCCAGGGTAAGAATATCGACCTCACACTTTTCTCAGGTCAGGGTGCAGGTTTTACGCCGACCGCCCCAAGCCAGCAACAGGGCATGTTTATACCTTCAACCTCCTACCCCGTGGATGTAGTTGGTTCTAATGTTTCCGACGGAGGCTATAGCATCCTGATGCAAAAATCGGAAGCCGATAAGACATTAATCCAGGATTATGCAATTAGCAGGAGTTAAGATATGAAAGAGGTTAAAACATGAGTGACGAGATATTTAAAGGCTCAAAAGGGACTTTCAAGGAGCTTACCGATGAGATAGGCAAGGTCATCGTAGGACAGCATGAAGCCGTTGAACAGATTTTGATTGCAATCCTCTGCAACAGCCACGGGCTTGTGGAAAGCGTACCCGGGCTTGCAAAAACGCTTACCATAAGCACGATATCGAAAGCGCTTGACCTGAAATTCAACAGGATTCAGTGCACCCCAGACCTCATGCCTTCCGACATCACAGGCACCTATATCATAGAGGATGTGGGCGGGAAGAAACAGTACCGCTTCGAGCCCGGACCGATATTTGCAAACATCGTGCTGGCTGATGAAATTAACAGGGCATCACCCAAGACGCAGAGCGCAATGCTTGAGTCCATGCAGGAAAAACAGGTGACTGTTGGAAATAAGACCTATCCCTTAGACAAGCCGTTCTTTGTGCTTGCAACACAGAACCCGATTGAAATGGAAGGAACGTATCCATTACCTGAGGCGCAGCTTGACAGGTTCCTGCTCAAGATTCTGATGGACTATCCCACGGTTGAGGATGAGGGCGAGATTGTAAATAGATATACGAAAAATATCGTGCCGTCGGTAAGACAGGTGGTTTCAAAGAGCGAGGTGCTCGAACTCCAGAAGCTCACGCGCGATGTTCCTATAGCAGAGGATATCAAGAACCGCACCATCAAAATCGTGTTCGCAACGCGCGCCAAGAGTGAGCATATCGAATACGGTGCCTCGCCACGAGCAAGTATCGGAATAATCCTTGCTGCAAAAGCGAGGGCGCTTATGAGAGGACGGAATTACGTAAGCGCCGAGGATATCGATGCCATGGCTTATCCGGTGCTTCGCCACAGGATTATTCTCACGTTCGAGTCCGAGCGCAAGGGCATGACCACAGACCAGGTAATTTCGGATATCCTGAAAACCGTGAAATAATAAATGATTGACACCTCATTCTTCAAGGAGCTTGACCGCTTCTCATTCATGGTGCGCAAACGCGTATCCACAGCCTATAGCGGGAGCAGGCGTTCCATACTCAGAGGCAGGGGAATGGAGCCTGTGAGCTACCGCGAATACTCGCAGGGGGACGATTTCAAGATAATCGACTGGAAGGTCTATGGGAGAACCGAGAAGCTGTTTGTCAAGGAATTCGAGGAAGAGAAGAGCCTGACAACGCATATCCTGCTCGACACAAGCAAGAGCATGGATTTTCGAAACAAGTTTGATTACGCTGCGATGCTCGCCCTTGGGTTTGCCTATCTTGTGACCAAGGATAACGAGAAGTTCGGCGTTTCAACATTCGCAGAGGAAATCAATATCACAAAACCAAAAAGGGGGAGGAGGTATCTCTCCCAGACCATCGACCTTCTGAATAACACGCAGCTTCTCGGGAAAACGAGATTCGATTACTGCATGGAAAAGTACGGCGCCATTATAAAATCAAGGTCGCTTGTTTTCATCATATCTGATTTCATGGCTGATCTCGGGGCTATAAAAAGCGCAATATACAGGCTCGGCGACAATGAGCTTGTGCTTATTCAGGTTCTGGACCCCATCGAAAAAAACCTCAATCTCGGAGGCGAGGCAAAATTGATCGACCTTGAGACAGATAAAAAGATGGATATCTATACAAGCCCGCGCCTTCGCGCGGAATACGAAAAGCTGCTCGGCGACCACATCGCAGGGATAAAAGAGACATGCCTTGCAGTCGGTGCTGATTTCCATACCGTGACCACGGATAAACCCGTATTCGATGCCATATTCGAGGTTGTAAACCAGAGACAGGTAAAGAAGGTAGTACGGAGGTAGAAAATGGTCTTAGATTTTCTGTATGTATTTTTGGCTAACCCTAATCAATTTATAAATGACCATTTTAACAATCGTACAGGACTTTATACACTTCTTTCCATCATACCACTTATAATAATATACCTTTTGAGACCAAGACCCAAAAAATTAAGAATACCTTCCTTGATGTTCCTTTTTGACCTTGAAAGGAAGAAAAGGCTCAATATTTTCAGGAAATTCCTGAAAGACCCACTGTTCTTCATCCAGTTGCTTGTGCTTATCCTTGTTTCGCTTGCGATTGCCGCTCCGTTCATTATGGCAAATGAGGAAGCTGGAGGAGGTTCAACGGTAATCATCCTCGACGCCTCGGGGAGCATGCAGGCTAAGACCGCTCTTGGAAGCACCAAGTTTGATGATGCACTTGGGCAGGCACAGAATTTCCTCTCAGCGAAGAACACAATAATCATGGCTGAAAGCGTGCCCCTGATGGTGATGCAGGATGCACCTTCGGGCAGCGCATCCGATGCGCTCAAGAAATTGAAGGCAAAAGCAACGGAAACAGACCTTTCAAGTGCCATTCTTCTCGGAAGAAGGGTGCTTCCGGAAGGAGGAAGGATTGTGGTGTTCTCGGATTTTACAAGCTGGATTGGCGATGACCCATCGGTTGCAAAGGCTCTTGCGGAAGCCAACGGCATCACCGTGGACTTCGTTACAATAAGCGGAAGGACGGATAACATAGGCATCGTGAACGGCTGGTTTAATGGCGGCAACGATTATACGATTGTAGTTAAGAATTTCAATTCCCAGGCTGCGGATGTAGGAATCGATGTTACCACCGATAGCACAAACGTGCTTTCAAGCACGCTTCACCTCAACGGAGACTCAAGCCAGAACTTTGTAATAAGCAACCTGGCATCGGGAACAACGAAGATCTCAATCAGTTCTGATGATGCCCTTCCCCTTGATAACAATGCATACGTGATAATACCAAGCTCCGTGAAACACAACCTCCTTTATATAACCGATAATGCAAAATCGCCTCCAGTCGTTGCACTCGGTCTTATCCCTTTCACCACGGTTACAAAAACATCTACAAAAAACATCCCTTCAATGTCAGGTTATTCGATTGTGTTTGTCGGCTCTACCTTGCCATCGGATGCGATACAGAGCCTGTCTGATTATGTCAGGGGTGGAGGGAATGCGGTGATAATCGCCTCACCTGCACTGAAGGATATGGATCTCCTGCCCGTGACGCTCGGTTCCATATCGAACGCGACATCGCTCGATGTAGTCCTGCCCAGCATTATAACAGACGGCATTGATATTGATACGATACAGGTAACGAAACATTTCAATGCGCAGGCGAAGCCTGGTTCAGTCTCGCTCGTTGAAGGAGGGGATGGCTCTGTAATGCTGGCGTACTGGAAGTTCGGGAAGGGAACGGTGCTCTATTCAGGGCTTGCAGACCCTGTAGCCGAGAATATCTCAGAGAATATCTACGACCCTCTCAATCCAAATATATGGAACGACTTCCATTCGCATGCGGATTACCCGCTTTTCTGGAAGCAGATGCTGGAATGGATAACCGGAAGCCTTGGTGTGAGCGAATACAACGCAAAAACAGGTCAGTTTATCAAGCTTCCAGCCACTGAGACCGTAAAAACCCCAAGCGATACCGTTACCACAGACCTCCTGCTGCTCGATGAGGTTGGGGTTTACCACCTGCCTGATAAGGACGTGGCGGTAAACCTTTACGATGAAACGGAATCAAACCTCGCAGGCGCTGGTATTACCTTGGCTGCGAACCAGACGGCTGCGCAGATACCGTATAATATCGAATTGAAACCAGTAAGAAAATACCTTGATATCTATCTCATAATCGCAGGGATGTTTCTTGTATTTTTGGAATTGTATTACCTGCACTGGAGAGGTGAGCTATAATGGCTTTTGAATTCCCGCAGTTAGCGAATCCTCTTGTTCTTTTGCTCATCAGCCCTGTTATTCTTGTGGCATGGTATGCAGTCAGGAAAGGAATCCCCAAGCTGCTCATGGTTTCCCGCGTTGTCATCCTGAGCCTTCTTATAGTCGCGCTCGCTTCGCCTTATACCCTTGGAACAACCACGATAACGGATCAAGCGCCGATGGTTACCATCGTATCAGACCAGACATTGAGCATGAATCTATTTAACAAGGATCTTGCGCAGACGCTCTATAACTCCATAAGATCAAGTACACCAACCACGTTCAAGCAGTTTTCGGGAATAAAATCTCCGATAGGCGATGAGATAATACAGGATGCCACGGGGAACAACAATATAGTGCTTGTGAGCGATTTGAATAATAACTACGGCAAAGACCTGTCCGATGCTATCACCTTTGTCTCGAAATCAGGGACGAGAGTCTTTGCCGTGAGGCAGACGCCCATACACAACGATGCCAGCGTGGAGATACAGAGCCCCAAGAACCTCATTATAGGGAATCCAAATACTTTCAATATCGTGGTAAGGCAGGCTGGAAATGAGACGAGCTACAGGCTTGATGTTGATATAGATGGAACATCCGTGTTAAGCCAGTCGTTCACGCAGACGGATAGAATCAAGGTCATCCCTGTTTCATATACCTTCAATACACTGGGAACGCACAAGGTGACAGCCACAATAACACCGACGAGCGAGGACTATAACCCGCTCAACAATGTATTCTACAGGGCGGTTTTCGTTGTACCAAAACCCTCAGTGCTCATGGTGACGGACTATACAACCTCGCCGCTTTATACGGTCGCAAGCAGCCTGTACAATATAACGACATCAGGGGATGTGCCAGACGACCTTTCACAGTACAGGGCTGTAATCATAGATAACAAACCTGCGGCGCAGTTGAATGCAGATTCCCTGAGAACTTACGTCGGAGGCGGCGGAGGGCTTGTGGTGGTTGGAGGGGATAACTCTTATGATAGGGGAACTTACAATAACTCACCTGTTGAGGCTATATTGCCCATAATATCGAAAGCTGCCCAGTACACGGGTGGAAAGAACATTGTTCTTGTTATCGACTCATCGGGCAGCACAGCCCAGTCTTACTCCCAGACTGCTGTTGGCGGTACATCTGTGCCTGCAATCTCGGAGATCGATGCAATAGCAGGGAACTTTGTGAACACTATTTCACCCGACACCAATCTTGGCGTGGTTGGGTTTGGAGGCACCACGACTGTCACATACCCTCTTGTAAGGATGACAGGCGCAAGCAAACAAACTATGATGGCTAATATAGCAAAATTTGAGCCGCAGGGCGGAGAGCTTGGGACTGATATTGATACCGGATTGGATAAAGCCCGTCAGATGCTCAGCTCTGCTTCAGGCACAGATAAGGACGTTTATGTTATTTCCGATGGTCAGATAGAAACATGCGGATGCGACGCGAATATTTTAAAAATCGGGAATCAGATGATACAACAGGGAATAAGACTTCACTTCATACAGGTGGAAGTAAATTTTCAGTCTGGTGTAGCGCTGAATATAGACCAGAATTACCAGAAGATGGCTGCGGCTTTAAGTGCCGAATCAAAGGTAATACCTGCGGCTACAGGAGAAAGGCCAACGGTATCGGCTGCTATACCTTCAGCTTCAGCAACGCCAACCCCAACAGCCACGCCGGCTGGGTACCATGAATTTGGTCTCACTATAGTGGATAGCAGCCATTTCATCACACAATATCTCAACCTTACAGCCTCCGTCACTGGATACAACGATGTAACACCAAAACTCGGCTCGGATGAACTTGTTGCCTTGACACCAGCAGACGGCGGAAACCCCATCCTCACAGTATGGGACTTTGGTCTTGGCAGGGTTGCAGCTTTCACAACCGATAACGGCAACCCATCCAGCAGCGATCCGACAAGACCATGGGCTTCGGAAGTCTATACTGCGCCAAGCTCGGCTCTTATCTCAGCCATGATTAACTGGGCAATCGGAGACCCAAGACCTACTGGAGGCGTGGTTATACAGGCTGAGGACATCTGGGCTGGAACTCCCGGAAACGTTACCATAACTTCGAACACAGTTCCTGCTGTAACCCTCGACGGCGCGCCGCTTGACCTTTCAAGGACAGGACCAACTACATACCAAGCTTCCATAAATCTTGAGAAAACAGGATTCCACGACCTCTCAGGTTACGGTATTGCAGTCAATTACCCTCTCGAATACAGGGATGTGGGTTTCAATGACCAGCTTGAATCGGTTATAGTGGCAAACGGCGGCAGTGTTTATGACGAGAGTTCGGTGCAGGGCCTGCTGCTCATGGATATAAAGGAAAAATCAGTAAGAACCGTGCAGCAGCCCATAAGCGAGAAAGAGCCCTTCCTCCTTGCGGCGCTCGGATTGTTCCTTGCCGAGGTGATTGCCAGGAGGATGAAGGATTACAGGAAGGAAAGACCTGTGATCGAGGAGAATCCTCCGAGGGTTGCGCCAGCGGCTCCTGTGGCTGAACCTGCTGCGGCTGAATGAAATTACCTCCTGATTGATTTCAGGTATTTCTCCGCGCTTAACTTAAAATTTTTTGCATTATCAAAAAGGCTATCAATAAACTCTGCCTGCTGCTTACTCCAGACTTCGTTTGGTACGGATTTAACCCATTTGCTGTAGAAATGAATAAATTCCAACCTCTCCCTTAGATGTTGTTTTTTATCAAACTGTGATTCCATAATTTGCGCCGTTTACCTTTAAAATGTTCAGGTACTGTTTTAATTTCACTCTGTTAAGATGTTCAAGAAATATGTCATATAAATATATAGCATCCTCTATATCCTTGTCGCTTCCGAGGTAGAGCTTGAAGGCAATTTGAAGCTCTACTGGAGATATATTGATGCTTCCATTTCCTATTTTCGCCACTCGATGCTCATTTAATGATATGATATCCAGTTCACTTTTAACAAACTTAATTTCTATATTGGGAATAACCGTATCCTTTGCTGCTGCACGAATCGCAAGTTTATTCTCAAGCATTCCGTACAACTCTGTTGGATTATCCGCATTTAAGAACCAGTAATTTCTCTCGATGAGCTCATTGTAGAGTTTGATAAAAGTGTCAAAATCAATTTTTTTTATCAGTATATCGGTATCTTCAGTCCCACGCGACCTTCCGAAAAGTATTGATACATAACCGCTAACAACAACATAATCCACGTATTTTTTAAGGACATTAATAAAATCTATCACATAAACGTCAAGTTTTGAGGCAACTTTGTTTTTTATAGAGATGTCCCTGCCCTTTATTTCGAGTTCCATATTATTCAAACCAATTACTTTCAACGTTGTAAGAATAAATAACTTCTTTTATAAAAAGCTCCCCAAAGCCTTAAATAAACCGCTTGCTAACATTAATCATGGTGCTGGTATGAAAAAAGTCCTCATTATTGTGGATATGATAAACGATTTCGTAACCGGGAAACTGGGCAGCATCTGTGCTCAGAAAATTGTCCCGAATATAGTGGCTCTCATAAAAAAAGCAAGAAACCTTGGCATCCCTGTGATATATCTGCGCGATGCGCATACAAAAGAAGACAGGGAGATGGCAATCTGGGGGGAGCATGCCATGAAAGGCACAGAGGCTTCGGAGATAATACCTGAGCTTAAACCTGAAAAAAAGGATATTGTAATCGAAAAAAGGTGGTACAGCGGTTTCGTGGATACCGAATTCCCGCAGGTGTTGAAAAAACTGGGCGCAGACACCTTGATTTTCACAGGGGTAAGCACTGACATCTGTGTGCAGAACAACGTAGGTCATGCCTATTTCTCAGGATATAAGACAATCGTGCCCCGCGACTGCACTGCTTCCATAGATGAAGAATCCTATGAACTGGCGCTCAAATATATGAAAAAAATCTATGGCACTGAAATAACAACATCGGATAAAGTTTTATAGCTATGATATCAGGAATCGATGAAGCAGGGAAAGGTCCTGTGCTCGGTCCGATGTGTGTTGCAGGGGTGCTTCTTGAAGAGGAAAAACTCGATGCCCTCTCGCAGATGGGAGTGAAGGACTCCAAACAACTAACTGCAAAAAAGCGTGAACACCTTGCAGTTGAGATAAAGGCGCTTGCGAATAAATATTATATCCTTGAGGTCAGCCCTTTCCAGATAGATGAACTTAGGAAAATAATGACAATGAACGAAATTATGGTTGCATGCTATGTGAAAATCCTTGAGGAACTAAAGCCCCACCATGCCTTTGTGGATGCTGCTGACGTGATTGCCGAGCGTTTTGGTGAAAATATCAAGAAAAAATATAATGCAGAGATAGACATAACCTCGGAGCATGATGCCGATGAGAAATATCCCATTGTTTCTGCCGCCTCCATTCTTGCAAAAGTGCAAAGGGATGCGCTTGTTAAAACAATAGAAGAAAACTTGGGTATTGAAATCGGAAGCGGCTATACCTCAGACCCAAAAACCATCAGGTTCCTTGAAAGCTGGATTCAGGAACATGGAACTCTTCCTGATTTTGCCCGGAACTCGTGGGAAACCTCAAGGAGACTGCTTGGGAAACTTAATAAAAACCAGAAGGTACTAACCGATTATTGATAATTGATATAAAAAGAAAAATAAAAAAATTAGCGTTTATTCTTTTTTTGGCTCTTCTGTCTTGACTTCCTCTTTCTTCTCTTCCTTTGCCATCTCTTTGTCCATCTTGTAGTCGTCGTAGCCCATCCATGCGACGATTACTCCTGCAAATATGAGGAAAAGACCTATGACAGCCTCCAATAAACTTACAAGTTCTGTCCAAAAATTCAGCCCATAGGTCGGGACATACCATACTATACCAATTATGAAAACCACTATACCTATCAACATCTTTAATATATTACTGGCGGAAGACATATAATCACCCCTGCTTAATTCTTTTACCCTATATTAAGTTTTTTTGTGCAACCATCGGAAAACTTAATATAACACTCATTAATAGTACTGTAATGAACGGCACAACCCTGCAGGTCACAATAAAAGGCGTATTCCTACTTGAGAAAGCCGGAGGTCCGGTACCGCTCGTGCTTCTGGAAGATGATACAAAACGCATAATGCCTATATATATAGGGCTATCCGAAGCACTATCCATAAATACAGCGCTAAACCGTGAAATCCCTCCTAGACCCATGACCCATGACCTTTTTATATCATTGCTTGAGCGCGTGAGTTCGAAAATAGACGGTATCCTGATAGACGAGTTAAATGAAGGCATATATTATGCAAGGATGTCGGTTTCTATGGATGGAAAGCATTTCGAACTAGATGCAAGACCCAGCGACTGCATAGCCATAGCCCTGCGCTGCGGTGCACCCATTCGTGTAAGGGAAAGCGTGCTTTCAGAAGCTGTGGTCAACAAAGATGAACTTGAGAACATCCTGCCTCTTGATAACTACTTCTAATACTTTCACATCGCTTCCGCAAAGCAGATACATAAACGAATATAATCAATAAGTATGGTTTTTGAAGAGAAAGGCATCTATACCGTTGGCGAATTCACGCTTGCTGTAAAAAGTATCCTCACAAGCGGTCAATTCAATGATGTCTGGATAAGGGGTGAGATCTCAAACCTCACGAACCACAACTCAGGTCACCGCTATTTCACGCTGAAGGATAAAAATAGTTCCTTGCAGTGCGTGATGTTTAAATGGTATAATAGGAACCTGCGGTTCGAACCTGAGCACGGCATGAAGGTACTGGTTCTTGGAGACCTGGATGTTTATGAGCTAAAAGGGGTTTATCAGTTGAAGGTCAGGGCAATCCGACCCGATGGTATAGGGGAACTCTATAAAGCCTACGAGCTATTGAAGAACAAACTGGCACTTGAAGGTTTGTTTTCCCCAGAGCGGAAGAAACCCATTCCAAAATTCCCGAAGAAAATAGGCGTGGCGACATCAGAAACAGGCGCAGTTCTCCATGACATATTGACAGTTATAAACCGCCGCTACCCTGTGAATTTGCTCTTCATCCCTACGATAGTGCAGGGCGAATACGCTGCGCCGAGCATCGTCCGCTCGATTGAGCTGCTGAATAACACCGATATTGATGTGATTATACTGGGAAGGGGCGGAGGCTCGATAGAAGACCTCTGGGCTTTCAATGAAGAGGTTGTTGCAAGGGCGATTTTTAATTCAAGAATCCCGATTATCTCCGCAGTCGGGCATGAGACAGATTACACGATTGCCGATTTTGTGGCTGATGTCCGAGCGCCTACACCTTCCGCTGCTGCCGAGATCGCAGTCCCGGACAGGCAGGAGCTTGCAAATCACATAAGCAGGCTGGGCGACAGGTTAATCGAAAACCAGAGGCGCAGTATAAGCGACAGAATATCCCGCCTCACGGATTTGAAAGCCAATGTCGAGCCGCGCCTCTTGCTTGAGCGGGTTGCTGATTATATGCAATTTATTGACGAGCTGACCCAGAGGCAGAGCCTGAATATCCGAAGGCTTCTTGAGGTCAAAACGTCTTTGCTCAATGCACACGGGGGCAAACTCGATGCCGTAAGCCCGCTTGGTACCCTTTTGCGGGGTTATAGTATTACAGTGAAAATGCCCTATAAGACACTTGTCCGAAGTGTTGCGGATGTTGAAAAAAAAGATGAGCTTTCGATAATAGTGAACGATGGAAGAATCAAATGCGGTGTAAATGATAAAGAGGAATGCAAATGGAAATGAGTTTCGAGGATGCAATTGCAGAGCTTGAGAGTATCGTGGATAAACTTGAGAAAGGACAGCTTTCGCTGGATGAGAGCCTTGCGCTTTTCGAGAAGGGGATTAAGCTTGTGAGGGAATGCAACGATAAATTGAAAAACGCCCGGCAGAAAGTGGAGAAATTGATTGAGGAGAACGATGAGTTAAGAACGGAGCCGTTCGAGGTGGAGGAGTAATCTCCTTTCCTATTATCCTGTCAGTGTTTTACGTATAAATTCCATGAACTTTTTCATCTGCATTTCAGGCTCTGAGGGCAAGTCGCTTTCAATCACGGTTTTTTCATATTTATCATGGAAATGGTGCGGAAATGTAGTCAAATGTGACCACACCTTATGAGGGGCATTATCGTAGCGATATATTGTTCCATCCACTTCAGACCTGTCCCAATGATATGAATATTTTCCGGAAACAGAAACCCAGACATCTGCAAAGCTGCCATCAATCAGATCGATTCTCAATTTAGCAGGTTCGCCTGAGGGAAGTTTAATTATTCTTGTTTCCAGAACAACTTCTTTGAATTGTCTCGCTATTGATTCAAGAAAACGGTATGTTTCCAACATGCGAGAGTTCCTTTTTCAGTTTCTTGATTGTATTTTCAAGATTTTCAAGAACGATCAAATCTTCCCAACCTGGATGTTCAGGAATGCTTCCTTCCCGCACTTTTTTTTCAAATTCATCCAGGGAGGATATCTTATATCTGGATATGATTTCCAGCCTGTCCCTCATGCATTCTTTTATTCTGGATTTTAGATACTCGATAATGCCATCATGTATGAGAGCGTCTTCATTTATCCCAAGGTCTTTTGACAGATGTTTGACTGCTTCGATAGAGCTGCCCATGGAAAATTCCTTCTAATGATGTTCTAAATTCTTTTGCCATGTATTTAAGGTTGTTGCAGTTCGATAGGTGGGCTTTGTAAACAGGCTGATAGCCTGCTGATGCACGCCAGAGAACTTTTGTGCTTCTTTTAGTGGAATGCAAACGATAAGTTGAAAAATGCCCAGCAGAAAATAGATTTATCTATCATCAAATGCTTATTAATTTTAGGGATTAAGCCTTGAATCAAAGTGAAATAGCTAAAAATATTGAAAACTGTTTGAAAAATTACGAAATTTTTGAAAATAATATTATATATTCTATTACACATAATTATTTTCCATTCGTTTATCAGTCCGTATATAAACAATTAGGTTATGAAAAATTAGCATCACGTAAGTTTACAAGCCCTGAATTTAAAATTTTTCTGAGAAATAATAATTTTCTAGATTTTGTAAATGGAATTTTTATAACCAGATTGTCTAATAATGGTTTAAACGAAATTCGTGAACGTTTGTACGACCCTGATTTGAATTTCGATGATTACAAAAGTGCATTAAAAAAATTTGAG
>DAHXMQ010000245.1 GCA_027371625.1 Candidatus Methanoperedentaceae archaeon
AATCGCAACTTCTCCTCCTGATTGTATAAACCTGAGCGCTGCTACTACCTTCGGCTCCATGCTCCCCTTCCCGAAGTGCCCTTCTTTGACATATCTTTTTGCCTCTTTAACTGTTATTTCATCGAGGTCAAGCTGGCTATCCTTCCCGAAATTCAGGGCAACCTTTTCAACGTCTGTCAGAATGAGGAAAGTCCCTGCTCCGATAGACGATGCCATCAAGCCGCCAGTGAGGTCTTTATCAATCACTGCCTCAACGCCCCGAAGTGAACCCTGTCTTCTTATAACCGGAATCCCGCCTCCGCCAGCCGCTATTACTATTACGCCTTCCTGAACGAGCTTCTTAATTATCTCTACCTCCACAATCTCTTCAGGCTCGGGAGATGGAACGATCCTCCTGTAACCTTTTTTGTCCTGCATCATCTTTACCCCCTGCTTAATCATTTTCCTTGCACGGTATTGCGAGTAATAAATGCCAATGGGCTTTGTTGGGTTCTTAAAAGAGGGGCTTTCCTCATCCACTATTACCTGCGTCAGTATTGTGGTGACCTGCCTCTTGATTCTCTTTTCTTTAAGCCTGTTATCCAGCGATTGCTGAAGCGAGTAGCCAAGCATCCCCTGCGTCTGTGCCCCGCATATATCCAGGGGCTGAGGATGAACGATACCGCAATCTTCCTGCATCGCAAGTATATTCCCTATCTGGGGACCGTTGCCGTGCGTCAGGGTTACATCATAACCTTTCTGTACAATCTGTGCGATTTCCATGCAGGTTTCATCTATCAATTCCTGCTGCTCTATCGGGCTTCCCCTCGTTGGATTCAGTATCGCGTTCCCGCCTATTGCGATTACGATTCTCATATCAGCCATAACTATCGTGCGATGCTTTATAGCTATAGCACAACACACGAATAATTGAGCTTTTTTTCTTTCACTTTCCCAATTACCCTCTCAGCCATCCCGCCAGAAGCGAAAATTGTCACATTAAAACCCCGCAAGGCAGGAATTGATAGATGAAACCTGCATGGAAATCGCACAGATTGTACAGAAAGGTTATGATGTAACCCTGACGCACGGCAACGGTCCCC
>DAHXMQ010000260.1 GCA_027371625.1 Candidatus Methanoperedentaceae archaeon
GTGTTTACTGAGTTACCTTCCGTTCAACATCGATGGAATCACGTCCTTGTGTTGTCGGATTGGCGGGGATTTGTGGAAGGACCGCACTTATTCCACAATGAGGGGATTTTTTATGACTATTTTATGACTATTTAATACTTATTAAGTTCGTACGAGTTCGTATTAGTTGGTTGTTAATATCCATTTTGTTCGTTCATAGCTGATTTTGTGGTGTGCGATTTTATTCACCGCAGAGTCGCAAAGTTCGCAAAGATAATGTTTGAATTGTTTAGTTTTTTAATAAAATTTCATCTCAGGTTGATTCCGAGGGTGATAAGAAATGCAGCGAAAACGCATAAAAAGTAAGGCTTGATGCAACAGCAACGCATACTCTAAATAAAGCTGCCGTAATACATCAGAAAACAGTTCTACGGAATCTATTCTTAGATAAGCGGTCTTGGCTGCTTCTCTTCTGGCTGCACTGGCAGTTTCATTGTGTTCACGAGGATGGGGTCAGTAACTTCTTTTGCCCTCTCAAGCAAAAGCTCTTTCCCGCACTGCGTGATGGCGAATATGGGTATGGCTGTTCCGAACTGCGCTATGGTCTTGCCCGCAATGCATCCCCTTATCCATTTTGAAGTGCAGCCTGTGGTCATGTCCACAAGGCTCAGGAATTCCTTCGCCTCATCCTCGGGCATGCCTGTGGTATGCACGCCAAAGCCTATCACCCGCACCTTATGCTTTTCCTCAAGCTTGCGGATCGCCTTCATGTCCTTTACGTTGGTAACCGAGACGCCGATTTTTTTATACCCGAGCCCGATGGCTTTTTTCACCCCTTCTACCTGGTCAAGCGCCGCAGTTGCCGGGTCAAGAACTATGCCTCCGACCTCCTCGATTCTTTGGATGAGCTTCGGTATCGGCGTGGTCTCGACAAGTCCTGAGATGCGCGAACCCATGCCCTGGGCAAGCTTGGGGTTGCTTGTAATCACAGTGCCCGCGCCGTCGCATGCGGTCACGCACGTATCTATGAGCCCGCGGCGCAGCCCTGTCATGAAGGTCTCGCTTGCCCCGAAGCCGACGAATATCTCCATCTCGATAGCCCTGTCCCCGGTGAAGATGCCGAAATCCTTCATCCTGAATTCGATATTCTCCTTTGCTGTTTTCGAGGTGAATTTCTTTATCCCTCTTACCTTGTCGAATATGGGACAGTATTCGGTCTTCGGTTCTCCCACTTCTACGACTTTCCCGCTCTCCACGACCACGCGGGTCTTTCCGAGCGCTTCCATTACGTGCCTGTCTTTTGGTTTTGACATGGTTGTGGTATTGGTTTTGGAGGTATTAATCGTTAAGATGGCGACAAAATTGAGGAAGTTGAGGCAAGGGTTGCCTGATTATTGCATTGTTTTTGAAATAGTATTTTCTAAGGTGATACCAAAACATATTCTTTAATTTTTAACACCGCGTATAAATTTTTGTTTTATCCCATTTTCAAGATATGTTTATATAATTGGTCTATCATAATCCGAATAGATGGAAAAATCGAAGACCGAGGGTTACGTTGCTGGAGCGTTTAGCTCTTTGATTGGTGTAATTCTTATAACTATCAGTGGATGGAATGTCATTTTTATAAGTATTGGGTCATTTTTTGGAATTTTAGGTGTATTAAGCCTTTGGAAACCTGACTCTGCAGGTCAAGTCACCTCACAGATATTGAAAAATATCTCGAAGAATATGGAGCCAGATAAACCCCGTCGCAAAAAAGGATCAAAAATTAATCAAACTATTGTTAATTCGGGGACTATGATTAATGTGGCTGGTTCTGACCATACTTCATCGGTCGTAAATGGTAGTTCTAAGAGGCAAAGTAAAAAGACACGTACGAAAAGATAATTTTA
>DAHXMQ010000267.1 GCA_027371625.1 Candidatus Methanoperedentaceae archaeon
GCGGCACTTCAATGCTCACACCCTTTCTTCTCCTATGATACCCTACGACGCCAGAAATAAACCCAAAGAATTCGGTAAGGAGAGCCATGCCGATAGCCTGGGCAGGCGTCAAGACAGGGATGCCCAGAAGGGGAAAAACAAGGATAAGAAAGGGTGTGAGCATTGAAGTGCCGCTAATCCCGGTGAGCATTGCTAAAGAGGCTATGACAATACATGCCGGAAACATGAACCAGTAGACGAACCAATCAATCAAGTTTCACAACTCCAAGAGACAAAAAAGAAAAGTTGGGTAATCTAATTAAGTAATCGCTCTTCCGATGCTTATTTAGACTTCTTGTGTGCTTTCTTTCCATGCTCCATTAGATCCGATTTGGATTTGAATGTCATCCCGCACATGTCGCACTTGAATTCCTTTTCAGCCATCTCTTTGTCACCTCCATTCAGTAGCGATTATTTTTTTGTCCTTTTTTCATGGCGCTTTTCCAATGTCACAGAAGTACATGTCCTTCAGATGATATCTGGCATAGACAAGGCACACTGGACATTTACAGCCTTTTCTTAGTATTTTTTCAGGGGATTTACCCCTTGCACAGAACAGCATTGGCTGTGGGGGATACGGCAGACTTGGACAGGTTCCACAGTAATTCATGCAGATAGCCAGATTTTCTTTTGTATCATCTACTAGCATTTATACCTCCGCAGAAATATCAATCACATTAACATTTTCTTGAACATATTCCTGACCATCATTCTCTTAAGGATGAAATAATCCTGCGTAGCCGCCATTACTGCACGCTTTTCCATCATTTTCCTTTCTTCAGGCCATGCAGACATTATTTTCTTCAAAGATCCCATGAGAACCTCTCTTTTATCTTTTGGAAGCTTTGTCATATGGTCGGTTCTTGATTTAACTATCTTGATCCTGTCTTCTTCTGAGAGTTCAGCAATGCCATCGAGCATGTCGGTTATGGCAGCAATCCTTTTGTCTTCAGGCATGGTGGAAAATGCCTCCATCCGTGCAGCCAATATTTGGCGCCTGTCTTCCTCAGGTTTTGATGCCAGCATTTGCATCATTTCCATCATCTGAGTGAGCTTTTCAGCTTTCGCTTTGCGCTCCTGGCATGCAGGGCATTTTTCAAAATGCTCCTCAAAAGAGGCTTTATCTTTGCCAGCGCATTCCTCACATTCCTTTGCTAACTTCTCTAACTCTTCACGTGCAGTCATACAATAATTCACCCCTATTAAGAAAAATAGGGGTTATGAAATATAAGGTTTTGCATGTCGTGAGCAAAATAAGCACACCCGATTGGCTAAGGTGAACTATAATTCGCATTCTGTCATACCGTTTTTCCCTGAACTTTTATGCTAACTTGATCGGCGATTTATAACCGATCGATGAATGTAGGCGTTTTGAATTGTATACCTCCTCGATAAAGCGGCCAATGTTCTCAAGTGCATCATTGAATGTCGCATATTCATTCAAATAGACCTCTGACATTTTAAAGTCTTTATGAAACTCTCTGCAAAAGCTATTTTTTCTTAAAAATCCATCAAGATTCAAAGAAGATTGATGAAATCAAAGGGAAAAACCGACAATCTCAAGAAAAGTTTATAATGCTTCAGGAAATATTTGAGTTTTTGTATCGTACGGATTTGATAACTTTATATTGAGTCGGTGTCTTATGATATATGAAGAGTGCGGCTTCCACAGTGGCCCGAAATATAACGGGACTGTCTCTTTTACTTCCAGTTTGGTAGAAGAATCCAGTTTAGTATGGCAGGGGTACACATGATGTCATCGAAAAATGTGGTGTGGATTGTATGTTTTTCCTTCTTATGCAGCTCAATCCTAAGTGGCAGCGCCATGGCTGCACTTGCTGCATCTCTTTATACAAATGCCGCTGCCGCTCCACAGCAAGCAAGACTATCTGTGAATACGAATAATAACTGCAATCCGCAGTTAGCCGATACATCAATGCCAGATTTGGCGCTCTTTGATGCACATACGCACATAACGCCATCATACAACGCAGGCTTTGTAGTCTCGGAGATGAATAATGCTGGAGTCGAAATTGCAAATCTGTATCCGATTGCGGGCGATACCGATTCCACGTCGCAGTCCTTCGTTGCGCAATATCCTGGCAGATTCGTCACCTTTGTATCGCTGCCAGATTACCCACAGAATTCGCAATGGCTTAAGGACGGCGAAGCATACGTAAGTTACGTCAAGGCACAGCTTGAAACCGGGAAATTTTATGGGATAGGCGAAGTGAATCTGCGGTATTACGACAATGCATCGTATACGCCCCCTCCTGCGATATACGTTCCTCCGGATAATGAGTTGATGCTGCAAATTGTAAATCTATCTGCCACATACCACGTCCCAATCTCCTTCCATTTCGTGCCGGACAACTCAACTGATAACGTGGCGTTGCAACACATGCTAAGCTACAATAAAAATGCGACTTTCATATGGGCACATCTTGGATTCAATAACATGCCGCTTAACATATCTACGCTCAACGATTATCTCCTGCGCTACCCCAACCTATACCTCGACACTGCCGGCATACAAAACATGATGAACGAGCCTCCAGGCGCGCCCAATTCCAATTGGAATATAATAGTCAACCAAAATAGCGGACGCCTAAATCCTGCATGGCAGCACTTTTTCGATACATGGAACTCCAGAATATTGTGGGGCAGCGATGCTGGAGGAGGAAACGATATGCGTAGGTGGCTTAATTATGCCAACAATGCCGTGCAAGGGGTCACAGGAAATGCAGTTGGACATTGGAGGCATGCGCTTGCAGTGCTGGATCAGAATGCCGTGCATAACATATTCAGCGCGAATGCAAAGTTCGTCCTTCTGAAGCAAGCTCGCCCTGCATACAACTATTCCGTAGCATCTTCTAATGGGCAATGCACCACAGTACTTGTCCACTCCAATTCTTCAATATCCTCCCTGAGCTTCGATGTCGTAGCGAACAAGCTAACATTTGAGGCTGCGGATTCCAACGGCACATCGAATTATGCAGTCGTATCAATACCAACGTCGCTCATAGATGGAACATTTTCAGTTGAGGTGAACGGCAAGAACGCTCCATTCACTAAGACTTTTAATTCCACATATAATAACATAAAGGTCGGATATGGGGGCGGTATAGATACGATTGCCGTGATGGCAATGCCCGAGCAAACGCCACCGTCTGCCATCACATCAACAGGCGCTGTGCCTGCAAATTCCAACCAGCAAACGTCGAGTCAGAATTGGGCACCCATTATGGTTGTTGGAATCGTAATCATAATTGCTGTAGCAGCCTACTCGGTCATGAGGAAGCAAAGGCACAAGTAGCAAGCAATTATACATAATATGTCACGGTATGTACAGATATATACCTTTCAACCACTTCCCACCCCTGCCTCACCGAACCATGAAAGCAGCTTGGCGCCCAAAGATGCTCCCCACACCATTCTTTGAGATGCGGGAACGCTTCCCGCAACCTCTCGCTCGAGACTCCTTTTAATTTCTTTGCGATATAGCTCAACGAATACTTTGACGGATACTTAAAGAAAATATGAATGTGGGGCGGCTGTAAAGGTGCGCTGCAAGCCTTGCCCGCATGGCTACCATTTCCTACGAAGTCACCTGCACCAGATTATGTTTAGCTTCCTTGCTACTTTAATCTGACGATGAGAGCAATTCAATGCTAACACATCCTCGATGGTTTTTACAATATGGCGTGTTTTATATTATAGCACGCACCGTATGTCAACCAGATGCCAGTTTTTCCTTCTTCTACAATTAAGATTGCACCGTAATTATCAAAATGAATGTTTTTTATTTTTTTCACTAATCTTCGACTCTTTAATTCTTTTTTCAGCCTTTTCTAGCCTATGTTTAAATTTATGTAGATCCATATCAATGTTTCATCATCCTTGTTGTATCCAATATATAATCCGAATGTAAGTGAGGTGAAAGTGCACGGCTGAAAAATCTTTTGGGCTCAAGAAGAATGTAAGACACAAAAGGGAACATCCAGGGATAATGTGGGATGTCCTTAAAAGACCCGACATTCCCGCAAGCCTCAGAATCTGCGCTGGCACCGATGGCTCGGTCACGCAGCTTCTTGAGGTGCTTACAGGGAAAAGCGTGACAGTCAAAACTCTTGAGCAGAGTGTAATAGAAGCCACAGCCGATGTTGCAGAGCTACTTGAAGTCGAAGAAGGGGACGAGGTTAACAGTCGGCTTGTGACATTGAACGTCAACAACACGGTTTACATGCTCGCAAAGTCCCTTGCGCCTGTTAAAAGAATGCCGCAGGCAATGCGGAATGACCTCATGAAGGCAGATATTCCAATAGGCAGGATTCTCCGTGAGCACAGGCTTGAGACACGACGGGATATACTCGACATGGAGATTGTCCGCAATGATTTCTTCGGCAGCCTGCCAGTGCTGTCGAGGAAGTATAAAATATTCCATAAGAACAGGGTGCTGATGTGGATTAATGAGTGCTTTCCTGTGGATGAGAGATGGGTCGTCCTGCCGTAAAGCTTATGTTGATGTAGATGATATCATATATGCAGGGCAGATTTATGACAGAGTATGTTCGAACCACCATAAAATTACGCGAAGATGTGTATCAGACTCTTAAAAAAGAAGCAGGAGCCAAAAATATTTCGCAAAAACTAAATGAGATTTTAGTAAAGCTGCTTTTCAAGGAGAAAAAAAGCCTTTTCGGGACAATGCAGAAAACCGATTTATCTGACCTTCGAGACCATGAGGACAGACTGTAATGTTGCTGGATTCATTCGCATGGATGGAATATTTCATGGGGACGAAGAAAGGCGAAAAAGTCAAAAAATCGGTAGATGATGACGTACAATTATACACATCTCCCATTGTAATCGCAGAGATATATTCCAAATCCTTGAGGACGGATGGAAGGGCTGATGAGAGGAAGGATTTCATAATGAAAAGATGCGCAACGGTGGTGATAGATGCAAATATTGCAGTCGAAGCTGCAAAAATACACGCTGAAAACAAGGCTTTAGTTCCCGATTTTGGACTTGCCGACGCCTTCATACTTGCCACTGCAAGAAGCAGAAAAATAAAGGTATTAACAGGAGACTCCCATTTTAAAGACTGCAGCGATGCTGTTATGCTATAATCATCTCACCGCCACCTTCACCTTTTTCACCGCCTCCGTGACCCTGTCAAAGAAAATCTTCTCGGTATCAAGCGGTCCTGGATGCGCTTCGGGATGGTACTGTACTGACATTATTTCCAGCTTTTTGTGCTCAAGACCTTCTACCGTGCCGTCATTGGCATTTAATTGCGTGACAGATACGTTTTCATCGAGGCTCTTTTCATCAGCCGCATAGCCGTGGTTCTGCGATGTGATGTAAACGATGCCTCTTCTGCTGTCTTTTACAGGCTGGTTGGCTCCACGGTGACCGAATTTCATCTTATAGGTTTCACCGCCGAGGGCGAGAGAGATAATCTGGTGACCGAGGCAGATGCCGAAAATGGGCAATTGCCCCGCAAGTTCTTTCACAACAGAGATTCCATTGGTCGCCTGCTGCGGGTCACCAGGGCCATTGGAAAGGAGGATGGCATCGGGCTCGTATTTCAGGACATCCTTTACCTTTGTAGTGGCAGGAACTACTGTTACATTGATTCCCCTTTTGTTCAGGCTCCTGATGATGTTCCTCTTTACGCCGAAATCCATGAGCACGATGCTGCCTCCGCCTTCATGACCTTTTACAAGATACGGTTCTTTGCATGTCACTTTGCCGACCAGGTCTATATTGCCTATATCGGGCTGTTCCCTTGCAAGCCTTACCGCCTCCTCGCCGTCGTCATTTCCAACAACAATAGCGGCTTTCATGGTGCCGCGCTCCCTTGTTTTTATCGTGAGCATGCGTGTATCGATGCCCATTATGCCGGATTTCCCTTCGTCTTTTAGGAATCCATAGATGCTGCGGGTGGATTTGTGGTGCGATGGATTCTTGCAGGCTTCCCTGACGACAAGCCCTTCTGCCTGCATGTTATCCGACTGGAAGGTCTCGCCGCTTATGCCGTAGTTGCCTATGAGGGGATAGGTGAACATCAGTATTTGCCCTTTATAAGACGGGTCTGTGAGTGCCTCCTCGTAGCCTGTATATTGAGTTGTGAAAACAAGCTCGCCCTGAACAATGCCCTCCACTCCGAGCCCTTGTCCTTTTACGAATGTCCCGTCCTCAAGCCCGAGTACTGCTTTCATGCTCGCCTTAGAGTGCAAGGGAATGGTAAATAGGTTACGATGTTCGGATGTTCGTCAATCCTTGAACCTCACATCCTTTGCTTTTCTTGTATTCATCACATCCTCCCTTTCAAGCCATCCCCGCCTTGCGACATTCACCCCGAACTCCATCAATCCAAGATGCCCTGAGTTGTGGGCATCCGTGCCAATCGCGAGCTTAATCCGTTTATTCTTTGCTTTTCTCGCATTGATATCGCTTAAATCAAGCCTGCTCGGATACGCGTTAATCTCAAGTGCAGTGTTCGTACTTGCAGCAGCGTCCAGCAGTGCCTCGATATCCACATCGTACGCATCGCGCTCCCCGATTATTCTGCCTGTAGGATGGGCGATTATATCCACATTCTCGTTTTCCATCGCAGTAATCAGCCTTCCTGTGATCTCCCTTCGTGTCTGCCTCTGGGCTGTGTGCAGGGCAGCGACCACGACATCCAGTTTTTCAAGGATGTTGTCAGGAAAATCAAGCGTTGCGTCGGCTCTTATATCGACTTCAACCCCGGAAAACACATGAAAATCCGAGAGCTTATCGTTCAATTTCTCTATTTCTTTTATCTGTTCAAACACTCGCTCTTCGTTCATGCCGCGGGTAAGCCCTACAGCCTTTGAGTGGTCTGTTATCGCAATATACTCGTAACCCAGGGCTTTTGCAGCCTCCGCCATCTCTGCAAGCGTGTTTTGCCCTTCGCTATAGTTGGTGTGCACATGAAAATCTCCCTTTATGTCCTTAAGCTCCACAATCTCAGGAAGCTTTCCCTCAAGCGCCGCCTCTATCTCGCCCGTATCTTCCCTTATTTCAGGCGGAATCGGCGAAAGTCCGAGCCTTCGATAGACCTCGTCATCGGTTTTGTAGTGGAGCTTCTTGCCAGTGGAAACCTCTTCAAGGTCGTACTCCGAAAGCTTTAACCCTTGCTGCTGTGCAATGCCGCGAAGCTTGATATTATGTTCCTTTGAGCCTGTGAAGTACTGAAGCGAAGTGCCAAAGGATTTTTCTTCAACTATTCTGAGGTCTGCCTGTATCGCATCCCGCGTGACTATGGTAGCCTTTGTCGAACCTTTTCCGATGACTTCCCTGACCTGAGGCAGGCGCACGAAGGCTTCGATTGCTGCCTCGGCATCCTTTGAAGTTGCCAGGATATCGATATCACCTACCGTTTCTTTCCTGCGGCGAAGGCTGCCGGCTGGCTCGATGTTCTCGATAAACTCAAATTTCCGAAGCGCCTCCACAATCTCCTTGACGAGTGGAAGTGCGGTGCCGAGGGGAATCCTTGTGCTCCTCTGCCTGTACCTTTCAATGGCTTTTATGATGTTCTCTTCCTTTGTTTCCCCGAAGTGCGCAAGCCTCCTTAGCCTGTGTTCCCTTGCCGCTTTTTCAAGCTCTTCCACGTTTTTTATCCCAAGCTCCCTGTGCAGGAATTGCAGTGTCTTTGGACCTATGCCGGGGATTTCTTTTAACCGCTCCTCCGCTGCTATCTTTTCTATGTCC
>DAHXMQ010000304.1 GCA_027371625.1 Candidatus Methanoperedentaceae archaeon
CATAACCGAATCCTGCGGATGCAGGCATGAGCTTTGAAGCTGCAGCTCAATCATAGGGAGGGAACCCCGCATAGTGCAGATCGATGAGTACAGGATTGACGTTGTGCCTTCAGGCTACATGATAGTGGCTAAGCATGAAGACAGACCAAATATCATAGGACCGTGCTGCATGATACTCGGGAAGAACAATACCAATATCGCCGGGATGCAGGTGGGCAGGATTACAAGAGGAGGCGAGGCGATCATGGTGCTTAACATAGACAGCGAAGTGAGCGACAGGATACTCGATGAGATAAGGGCAGTGGATGGCATTATAGATGCGAAACTCGTGGTGCTATGAGAAAAAAGCCTCTTGAGATTATCGTATCAATAGGTTGCGTGGCTGTGTTTATTATTTTAACCGCTGCAGCTTCAAAGCTCATGCCTGCATCCGCAGGATTCGGTTATGCAGTGGCGCTGCTTATTTTTTTTGTCATCATGGGTATGGCGGGGTTGAAACTTGCAGAGATTCCGGATGAATGAAAAAATGGTAAAAATCATTGTAATCAACAACTATGGGCAGTTCTGTCACCTTATTCACCGCGCAGTCCGTGACCTGAATCAGGAAGTAGAGCTTATGAAGAATACCTCATCCATTGATGAGATTTTATCGAAAGAACCCGACGGGCTTATACTCAGCGGTGGACCAACCCTTGAGCGCGCTGGCAACTGCAGTTTATATGTCAGGGAAATCGACCTCCCTATTCTCGGCATCTGCCTCGGACACCAGGTGATGGCGCAGGCATACGGTGCGCCCGTTGGAAAAGGCACCTACGGAGGCTATGCCGCTGTTGAGATAGAAATCACAGATGAAGATGACATCCTGAAAGGCATCGGTCCGAGGACAGTGGTCTGGGCATCACATGCGGATGAGGTTTGCTCGCTACCGCCTGAATTCATAAAGCTTGCGCGCTCAAGGATATGCGAGGTGGAAGCCATGAAACATGAGACAAAACCATTATACAGCGTGCAGTTCCACCCCGAAGTCTCGCACACCGAGCGGGGAAACGACATTTTCAGGAACTTTTTTGAGGTCTGCCGGAACTTTTGAAGCCTACTGCCACAAAGCCCAGAACGACAAAAAAGCCCCCATTGCCATAACAGCCTTGAAACTGTATTCTCATCGCATGGCTAATGAAAAGATATGTATTTTGAGTCTATTAAGATTCCATTACAAGTTGTGGATTTTAGGACAGACAGGGAGTGTAATCAATTTTGTTGAAACTTCTATAATGTAGAGCAAATATTATAGGAGTTGAGACACCATGGCAAAATTATTCACAAAGGAACAGGCAAGGACCTGGCTAAGGGAAAACAATCTGAAAGATGGGAATAGTATC
>DAHXMQ010000273.1 GCA_027371625.1 Candidatus Methanoperedentaceae archaeon
GAGGCAGCATCAGGCAGAGCGCTGATGTTGTGAAAGCAATCGCATTGGGCGCCGATGCATGCGTCATAGGCACGGCTTCGCTTATCGCAATGGGATGCCGCGTGTGCCAGAAGTGCTATACAGGGAATTGCGCATGGGGCATAGCTACGCAGAAGCCTGAGCTTGTGCGCCGCCTGAACCCCGAAGTTGCGGCTGACAGGCTGTGCAACCTTCTCACCGCATGGGGTCATGAGATCCAGGAAGTGCTGGGTTCGCTTGGCTTAAACGCAGTCGAGTCGTTGCGTGGAAGCAGGGAGCGGCTGCGCGGCGTGGGGCTCCCGCAGGAGACGCTTGACATACTTGGGATTAAGCATGCGGGAATAGGACAGTGAGCTTTATGAGAATAGACGCAAAAGGCATTCATTACCGGCAGTTGAACAAGAGCATCCGCGAGGCTGTCGCGAAGGGCGAGAAGGAGTTCGAGCTCGACAACATAGGCGGGCAGCGATACATAGGCGACGGGCTGAACGAGAACGTAAAAATCACCATCAACGGCACGCCCGGTAACGACCTCGGCGCATTCATGAATGGTCCCAGGATTATCGTCAATGCGAATGCACAGGACGGCATTGCCAACACCATGAATGCAGGCGAGATAATAATCCACGGCAGCGCCGGAGATATCATCGGCTATGGCATGCGTGGGGGCAAGGTTTACATTAAAGGAGATGCGGGCTACCGCGTGGGCATACACATGAAGGAATATAAGAAGCAGGTGCCTGTGATCATAACTGGCGGCACTGCCGGCGATTTCTACGGCGAGTACATGGCAGGCGGGATAATGATTCTGCTTGGAATGAACGGAAAGAGCCCAATCGTTGGGGATTACGTTGGAACTGGCATGCACGGCGGTGTAATATATATACGCGGAAAGGTTGACCCCTATCATCTCGGAAAGGAAGTGAGCTGCCTTGAACTGAATGAAGAGGATACGAAGCTCATCGGCTCTTTTCTAAAGGAATACTGCGAGTATTTCGGGTTTGATTTCAATGAAGTGATGAGCGGGAAGTTCATGAAACTAGTGCCGCTGTCGCATCGTCCGTATGGGAACCTGTACGTGTATTAGATTACCTTAGAGCTTCCACAGGTATCCTTCCACTGTGCACAGCCGTAGCCACAAGTGCCCCGCTCACACCTATTTTTTCAAGGGCGTGGATGTCATCCATATCCTTTATCCCGCCTCCAGTCAGGATATTGTGTGAAGACAACTCGACCATATTGCGTAAAAACTCCACATCAATTCCTGCGCCTGTCCCGACCTTGTTCAGCTCAAGGACGATAATATCCTTGATGTCATATTCATCCAGCATTCTTACAAGCTTTTCAGGCTCCACCCCCATGCGTCTGTCATTTGTCAATACCCTGCCATTTTTTATGTCTATGCTCACGTTGATCTTTCCGGGGAACCGCCCGGCTGCTTTTTTTATCAATTCAAGGAAAGCTGTTTCAGTGCCAAGAATCGCGGTATCCGCAATTCCAAGACATTTTTCAACGTCCTCTATATTTTCCGCGCCAGTATCCACCATCGTTTTTGTTTTCGCAGATATTTTTTTAATAAGCTCAAAATTGTCCCCCAGATGCTGTAATCTGTCAAGGTCTGCGATGTAAACCTCCGGCGGCATAAGCTTGGAGATTATATCCATCGGCGCAGATGACCCGCAAATCCTGCTCCGTACTGGCTTGTACTTTTCCCTGTCCCC
>DAHXMQ010000305.1 GCA_027371625.1 Candidatus Methanoperedentaceae archaeon
CTGCGCTGCCATTTTTCCTCTATTTCATGGGGGTTGTATCTATCTTTCACGTGCTGATGCACAACCTAATAGTAAAAAGCTTTAACGGTCTGGGTTGAATTTGTAAATCATCACGTCCCCGTATTCAAATACCTTTTCAAACCTCTCGGGATGAGACTCGAACAACCTCGGGCTGCCGTACCTTTTAGCCTCAGCCTCGCCAAAATAGATATAGGACACGTTGTATTTCCGCAAAAGCGAACTTACCTCGTCTATATTTGACGATGTGTACATCGTGTTAACATCCGACCAGCGAACGTCCATATCATATCGCTGTGGATACCTCCAGTCAAGCTCATGCCAGTACCAGCCCATCACAGTCGGAAGCCCTGTAAACGTGGTGATGTATGTATTCCAGCTATACAATTCCCCCGGCGCCTGTAAAACCACAGGCTGTCCTGTTATATTCCTGAACCACAGTATTGCCATGTATTCCTGCGGATGCTGAGCTTTCACATAAGCCTCGCCGTCGAGATTAGGTTCCCCTTTAAAGCCGCCCGATTTTCCTATTGTCGCAAATACAGGATATACGGAAACCATCAGAATCAGGAGCACTGCTACGAGACCCCATGTCTTTTTCAATGAAAAGGAAGCCCTGAACTGGAATACAATAGCTCCTGCTGAGACCCCCCATAAGACCCAGTTCGCCACATACATTTTGAATACCGTATTCATACGGAAATAGGATGGCATAGCACTTCCAAGCGCATCCTGGATGTAAAAAAGCTCGCAAAATAAGGATAGAAGAGCACCTGTCATAATCAGGATAAGCACAAAAGTCTGATCCTTATCCTGTTCCTTTATTATCGAAAGGATACACAGAAGAAGTATTGGAATAAGCAAAATCAGCAGTTCGAACTTTAATAATATAGCGAGGATGGAAAGAAGAATCAGAGTTATTAAAAAATACACGGATTTTAAGCTGGATTTTTTGGATTTTAATATAACAAACCTGTATATCAGGTAAAGGAATAATCCATAAATAGCGATATAAAAGATCAGCGATGTTCTTTCAGAAGTGATGATAGAAACAGTTCTATCGAGCTTATAGGAATTATGGTACGGTAGATATGGGATGTAACTTAAGACCAAGACTGCAACTATTGCAAAAGTTGATTTTAAAACCTCCTTTTTAGAGCCTGAAAAATCTTTTAAAAACTGAAAAGTCATGACAATAATTGCAAGGAACAGGTAAACCGGGTAATCCCAGGTATTCAGTGGATACAGGAAGCCGATGGAAAGCCCAAGAACGAAAATGGAACTCCAATTCACCCTTGATCTCATTATATCCAATAAAAGAAGCAAAATAAGAAGCTGGAAGGTAATCGATATCATATGGGCATGGACATCGCCCTGAAGAAAGCTGAAAAAAGGGAATTCGTTGATGGTATTTGGTATCACCCTCGAACTTGCCCAGTAATCGAATGACAGAATGTTTGTGCCTTTCCAGAGCATATAAAGCAACTGTAAAAAACCCACGAGGTTTCCTGCAATCGCCACAAAAAAGGCTGTGATAATCCCGTACTTTATTCTCCCGGTAAGACTGTATCCAATACCCAAAGCCGTGGTAAAAGCAAGGGCAAAAAATGAGGCAGTGGCGAGGTTAAATGCAACCGAAGGTAAGATTGATGAGATTTTTATCAGATTTGCAACAATCAGGTAACCAAAATAATAATACTGGATAACAGTACCCGACATCCATGGGTCAACAGGCGGGAATGTCCTTGTCCGAAGAAGACTGTTTATGAATGTCATATCCATAAACTTCTCACCGCCTGTCCAGTAGATATCAGGACTGTATGCGCGGATAATCGCAAAAGCCACAAAAGCACCAGCAAACAGGAGTTCAAAATATACGATATATTTTTTATCGAAAGCAGGCTTTCCTTTTATAAAATAGATTACAAGCGAGCAGGCTCCTATAATTCCTAACGAGAGCAAAATCGAAAAATAAGAATAACCTGCAAAAACAGAAATAATCCAGCTTATGTATGTAAGGAGCAGCAACCCGAGGGGCTTTGAAATTGAATATCCGTTATCCTTCAAATTACGGGAGATGTGCGAGGCAATCGGTAGCGAAGCGAAGCCAATTATTTCTAAAACCAGCCACCAGACCGCGATGTCTATTAATCCCATAGGAATTCATACCATAACCTGAATATCGAAGACCCCATTCCGAAGACATCTTTTATTAGATTGACCTTGGTAGCGCCGCCGTGCTTCCATTCTACAGGGAACTCTTTTATCCGGTATCCTGCGCGCTGTGCCCTTACGAGTAATTCGGTGTCCCAGAACCAGTGGGTATCTTTAACATCGCCCATAATCGCAAAAAGGGATTCACGTTTGAAGGATTTGAACCCACACTGGTGGTCATACAGTTTTGAACCAAGCATAAGGCGTGTAAGAAAATTAAAACCTCTGCTTGCAAGCTCCCTTTTAAGCGGTCGTTTAACATCGCTCGCAGGAAGCAGGCGCGAGCCGGTTGCAAAGTCATAACCATTGCGAATTGCCTGAATAAGCTCTTTTAAATGTTTCATATCCGTGGCAAGGTCAACATCAATATCGCAAAGTATCTCTCCCCTTGATGCCTGGATGGCACGGTTCAGCGCGCGTCCCCTCCCAAGCCGCTCATCAGAATGCAGGTGCACCACAAAAGCATATTTTTTCGCAAGAACTGCACAGATTCTGTCTGTGCCGTCCTTGCTGCCATCCTCAGCGATTATGATTTCGAACGACGGTGTGATTTCACAGAGGGCTACAGCCGTCCTTTCAACTGTGCTTTCTATACGCGATGCCTCATTATAAGCCGGCAGGATAATCGAAACTTCCACTGTTTTGACGCCTCTTAGCGGTACGTCTTATTTCATCCCATACACATTCTTTTTTCGCCTTTCGATGGTATCCTTTAATCTCTCACGGTCACTAAAAGGCGGTTTCACTTCAGGAAGCTTCTTTTCTTTTCTTGCAGGAGGCTTGCGTTTTCTGCTCTCCCATACGTTATCATATACATCGGACATTTTTTCACCTTTTTGTTGTGGGCACTTAATTTCTTTCATTCTTAATTAAGGTATATGTATTGTTTTCTATCGTTCAAAAATCCCGATGAAATAAACTCACGAAGGGATGCTCTGGACAACACTATTTTTCAATACCCCTATCTTCTCTATCTCTATCTCCACCTCGTCCCCGATTACAAGCTCACCCACCCCGGGTGGTGTGCCAGTAGCAACAATATCACCAGGCTCAAGGGTCATTATACCTGAGATGAACTCAATCAGACTTGGAACATCGAAAATCAGGTTGGAAGTACTGGAGTCCTGCCTCATCTCTCCGTTCACCCTTGTTCTAATACGAAGGTCGCTGACATCAAGTGCCGCCTCGGCGATATAAGGGCCAACTGGCGCAAACGTATCAAAACCTTTGGCTCTTGTCCACTGGATATCCTCCTTCTGCAAATCCCTTGCAGTCACGTCATTGAAACAGGTATATCCCATTATCACGCTATCGGCATCTGCTGCATGGATGTTCCTGCATCGCCTGCCGATTATCACAGCAAGCTCCGCTTCGTAGTCCATGTGCTTTGTTTTATCAGGATAAACAATATTCCCAAGATGACCTATGACAGATGACGGAGGTTTTAAAAACAGCAATGGTTTCTCGGGTATCGGCATGCCCAGTTCCTTGGCATGGTCGCTGTAGTTAAGTCCCACGCAGATTATCTTGCTTGGCTGCGCTGGCGGCAGAGGCTCCAGCTCCGAGAGCAAAAACGTATCGCAGTACAGCCCTCTGTCAACAATAACCCGATCATCTTCGATTTTGCCGTAGAAAATCTTGCCTTCGTTTTTGAATCTTCCAATCATATCTTCTTAACTGCCATGTAATAACTGGCTTTACCTATTAACATTATGATTGAAGCGATAATCGAAAGGTTTATACATTATTAGTATAATTATCATAAGTATGGTATGTTTACTGGCATACGGAGGTATAAACGAAATGAAGATAGTCCATGTCCAGTCTGTACTTCCACAGGAAGATGTAATCGCACTTAAGGCAAAATCGGGCGAGTCCTCCGTTAAAGAAGCCATTTCAAAGGCAGTATATCATTATCTGAAATGCGATGATGAGAAAGAGTAGTATGAAGGCAATTCGATATATCACATCTGTTCAGATTCAAAACCAACAGGCAAAGGATATCAATATCTCCCTTGGTTTTGAGAAAGATGGAGCGATGAGGCTGTGCTTTCAGGACACTGCCGAACTTGGACAGGATTCGAATTACATTAACGAGACCTCTTTCCCAAACAGCGGATTAATATCCTATGGGAAATACTCGATGTGGCTTTCCATGTTCGGAAGGCATGTAAGGCAATTTTTTGACGATGATGAAATCGGATAGGATGCCATAAGGGGGGATTGGTCATCCCCCCCCCCACCTCAATTATGTACACATTTTTTTCGCAAAAGATTTTATGGAACAACCGACTTTTATGAGCTATGGCAACAGTAGCAATATTGATAGGTTCAGAATCCGATAGGGATATCGCAGAGCGTGCTGCAAACGTGCTGGACAGCAGAGGTGTGGATTACGAAGTACGTATTCTTTCAGCCCACAGGAACCCGGCGGAATTAGAGGAATACATACGAAAAAGTGATGCAGAGGTCTTTATAGCGATTGCTGGATTATCCGCAGCCCTTCCAGGCGCTATTGCATCCCGCACGAAAAAACCTGTTATCGGCGTACCTGTAAGTTCAAAACTCGGGGGAATGGATGCCCTTTTATCCATAGTACAGATGCCAAAGGGCGTGCCTGTGGCGTGCGTGGGAATCGACAACGGCGAAAATGCTGCACACCTTGCCCTTCGAATACTCGGGATGTGATTTTGCTAATCGTATTTAAATACGGGGTATTCACCCTTCTGCGCTGTACGTCAGACCGCATTCGGGACAGGAATAGGTTATAATATCCCTTCCCCTTTCACTTTTCTTAACAACTGAGCGCATCCAGCTTCCGCAGGTCGGACATTTCTGGTCTGAGAGTGCCCTGTTTTTCATTAATTACCACCCAGAGGTAACCCGCACCTGCTGCAAAAGTTTGCCGATGCAGGATTTTTAAAGCCACATGAGCATTCTTTTTCTTTGAAAATGTTTTCAAAAAATTCTGATAGCAAATCCGTGTTCTTATAAAAGATATTCCACAGGTAATAAACAGGAACTATCGCTACTACAAAGAAGATAATTGAATATAAGCCTGCGGGAAAATACGATGCGAAGGGAGAAAAGGCTCCGTAAATGGTGAGTACAACAAGTAAAACCACGAACCAAGACACAATCGACTGAGCCTGGGGATATTGCGGCAATGAAATCCCAAGCTGCCGGTTGAATTCCTTCATGAATCTTAGTAAAACAACAACAACGGCAAGAGAAAGCGCAATATCGACAATCAAATAAGTATCCTCGGTTCTCAGCATCACAGATGCAGCTATTCTTATGAGGGCAATCAATACAAGGGCGAATATCGCCCGAATCACCGGTCTAATTAACTCTTTTTTCATAGCTTCCATTTTATTCTGGAATATAATTAAGGTAAGCATCAAGCAATCCAAAGCAGCCTGTGAGCATCATATCTCCGAAAGGCGCAGCAAACCGTAAATCAAGTTTCGAGTGGCGCATTAGCTCGCGGCGGGGTCCTGTAACCAGAACCGAGTCAGGTTTCATTGCTTCCCTGACAAAACATCCATGCCCGCCGTCATCAAAAACCTCCTGGAAATCCAGTGTTCCGTCGCAAAGCCTTTTTAAATACGAATCGAGCTTTCTTGCGGTCATCATGCTGGTATGGTGCTCGAAAATGGAGAGGAGCGCGCCTTCATTCACAATACCTGCAAGCGTGTGACCGTTGCCGATATTTACCACAAGGTACGGAGGTTTTGCATTCTCATCGCGAATCGCGCCACGAATCGCTGCAATACCAGTATCCATAAGGAGCGTTCCTGGAAGCGTTCTCTCCACTGCTTTCATCCTTGAGAAGCGCGGAGGGATATTGTTTTTATAGGCGAACGAGTTAAGAGAACCACCACTTTTTATAATATCCCGAAAATACTCAAAACGAAATATCCGGTTGCTCACTGAAGGAGAATATCCATGATCCTGCACTGCCACAGCAAAATTTTCTGGAAGCGCAAGCCCGAAAAGTTCAAGTGCTTTTTGAAGTGCACACTTATCCACGTCGCAAAATTCAATCCTCGAAGCACCTGATTCTTTCGCCTCGTCCTCACTTACAATGACCACGCCCATTTCCTTCACTCTATTCAGGTTGTCGTTGAGTGTGAGGGCAGCCATTTCTGTTGCGAAAACAGCGAGATTTGCTTCGAGGTGCTTTCTCACTGCTGCACCTGAAGCTCCCCCGCCCATGGTTTCTCCGGTGAGGATAATATCGTGCTTCAGCCTCGTCTCCCTGGAAATCCTCTTTGCTACTATCTGGGTCTGTGAGGGCAGCACCATCTTGAAGCAGTTTTCGATGCTTTTCCTGCTGTCGTAGAGGAGGATGTCCTGTGTTCCCATTCCGACATCGATGGCAAGAAGTTTCATGGCTATTATTTCGAAATATTTGATTATATATTCTTCGTTGCAAAAAGTGTTAAATAGCAAACCTCCGTACCTTGTGGTAAATATCGGCAACGGTCACACGCTTGCAGGTATTGTGAATGAAGGCGCGCTCCTCTCCATTTTCGAGCACCATACCAGCATGA
>DAHXMQ010000296.1 GCA_027371625.1 Candidatus Methanoperedentaceae archaeon
GGCGCCGGGGGTATGCATAACATGGTTATAAGAAACGAAGAAGAACTGGAACTTTTCAAAAAAAGAAACGATGCCCGTGAGTTCATAGCCCAGGAATTCCTGGAAGGTATTCCGTGCAGCGCGTCTATAATAGGCAATGGGGATGGTGCAGTAGTGGTTGCATTAAACGAGCAGTTGATAGGGATTCCCTGGCTTACCAGATTACCATTTGCTTACTGCGGCAATATCACGCCCTTTGATACAAAATTCAGCAACGAAATGACACGTTATGCTGAGCAGATAGCTCTCGAATTCGGGCTTCTCGGTTCGAATGGCGTGGATTTCATGCTGACTGAAAAGGGTATCTCGGTTATCGAGGTCAATCCGCGTTTCCAGGGGAGTATGGACACCGTGGAGCTGTCATGTGGAATAAACGTTTTCGATGCCCATATCAAATCCTTTAGCGGGGAACTTCCAAAGCCGGGGAAACCGAGAGATTTTGCGGCAAAGACCATTGTGTATGCAGATAAGGAAGTGGCGATAGACAGCAGAATCTCGGATACGCTCAGAAAATGCATGGATAGAGGGAGAGCAGCCGACATTCCACAACGAGAATCCGTAATTCATCCCGATGAACCCATAACGACAATGCTCGCAACCGCCAGAACACGCTCGTTGGTTTTGGAAAAGGTACGAAGAACTTCACGCAGTATCAAAATTATGTCGGAAGCTTAAAGTCTTATAAAAACAAGAAAGGTATGGTGATATTCTGGTTGATTTAAATGACCCTGTTATTAAAGGCTATCTAATAAATCTCGTTGGGGAAGAAGGTTTCAAGGTTGTAAAGAACATGCCCAAAGGCGAGGTTACGGATGAAAAGATCGCCGAGGTAACCGGAGTTTTGCTGAATATTGTCCGAAGGACGCTGTTCATACTATATGAGAACAGGCTTGCAATGTATCGCAGGGAAAGAGATACCGATAGTGGCTGGCTGACATATTTATGGAAGCTTGACCTTGACAATATTGAAAGCCAACTTGAGCTTGAATCGAAAAAGCTTCTTAGAAATCTCAAGGCAAAGCTTGAATTCGAGCAGGACAGGGTTTTCTATGTATGCGAAAAGCAGGATGGGCGTTTTCTTTTTGAACAGGCGGCTGAACTGGAATTCAAATGTCCGATTTGTGGCGGGGAGTTGAGGTACGAGGAGAATGCTCCAATGACAAGCGCATTGAAACAAAGAATTCTGGAACTTGAAGAAATGACTTCAAGCGCATGAATGAAAAGGACGCAGTGGCTCTGCTGGTTAAATGCGGATGCTCACGGGATGTGATCGAGCACTGTAAAACCGTGGCTGAGCATGCCAGTAAAATTGCAGGCAATATCAAGGAGTGCGCAGAAAAGAAAGGACAATCAATAGATATTGATATGGATGCTGTTTTCCTCGGTGGATTGCTCCATGATATAGGCAGGTCAAGAACTCATGGAATTAACCATGCTGTTGAGGGTAGAAAGATAGCAATTGAAAATGGCTTGAGCAATAAACTTGTAAATATTATAGAAAGGCACATTGGTGCTGGAATTATCAAGGAAGAGGCGGTGCGCCTTGGGCTTCCGGCAATGGATTACCTTCCAGTTACCCTTGAAGAGAAAATAGTTGCACATGC
>DAHXMQ010000297.1 GCA_027371625.1 Candidatus Methanoperedentaceae archaeon
TGGGAATTCTGCGGCGTATCACACACGCGCTCATTTTATGCCATATGCTTCTTTCGCGAAACCACCCTTCACACAAAATCCTCCATCAGCTTGCTTATATCCACATTCTCAATCCCCTGCTTCACCAGCGGCATCTCCTTAATCTGCGGCAGCTCATCCTCGTACGTAGGCAGCGCCACCTTATAAAACACGCCGATAGGTATCCTCTCGCCCCATTCCTGCGACTTCACGAAGGCTGCCATCTTATCCCCAACATTATGCCCTACGGTTTCCAGATAGTATATCCTCTGCTTGTACCAGTCATAAGTATTAATAAAGTTGAATGAAACGCACGGCTGGAACACATCCACGAGCGAGAAACCCCTGTGCTTCACCGCGCTCACGATGGTATTCTGGAGATGCTTCACATCGCCAGCAAAGCTGCGCGCCACGAACGTAGCTCCTGAAGAGATAGCCAGCGCAATCGGGTTCACAGGCACTTCTATCACGCCCGAAGGCGTTGATTTGGTCTTCATCCCCTTCTCGCTCGTGGGCGAAACCTGACCCGTGGTAAGCCCGTATATCATGTTGTTGTGCACGATATACGTCATGTCGATGTTGCGCCGCATCGCATGTATGAAATGGCACATCCCTATGCCATAGCCGTCGCCGTCTCCCCCTACTGCAAAAACCGTAAGCTCATGGTTTGAAAGCTTTGTCGCCGCTGCCACAGGCAAAGGTCTTCCGTGGATGCCGTGAAGCCCGTAAGTCCTTATCCAGTGCGGCACCTTGCCTGAGCATCCTATACCTGAGACGATAACAATATTCTCTGACTCTATATTCAGTTCAATTACCGCACCTTTCAGCGCAAGGAGGATGCCGAAATCCCCGCATCCCGGGCACCAGTTGGGCTTACCTATCGTATTAATATCAATCATCCTAACCATGCGCAGCCACCTCCTTTATTGCATCATGTATCTCTTCAGGATAAAAAGGGCGCCCGTCGTATTTTAGAATTTTACGGGTAATGCTCCTGCCTGTTTTTTCTCTTATGATATCGGCAAGCTGTCCTGTGAAATTATTCTCCACTACCACAGATTTTTTAGCCGAATCGATTACATTTGATACCTTTTCTGAAGGAAAGGGATTCAAATAAACTATTTGCAGGTAATTTGTTTTGACGCCTTCTTTTTCAAGTATCATCATCGCCTCTTTTATCGGACCTTTCGTCGAGCCTGCTGCGATTATCGTAACCTCGGCATCCTGTGCTCCGACAAGTTCAGGGTTTTTTAGCTCTTTTGCAAGTGCATCCAGCTTCTTCATCCTTTTCTGCATCATTTTCACTCTCTCCTCAATCTCCTCTGTGATATTCCCCTCTTCATCGTGCTCGTCGCTTGTGGCTGTGTATATTCCTTTTTTCATGCCGGGTATGGTTCTCGGTGATATGCCGTTTTCTGTGAATCTATATCTCTTGAAAAAAGTTTTCTCATCCGAAGCAGCAAGCTCACCGGGCGAGGCAAAGATACCTCGGTCAATGGTTATCCTGCCCGTATCGAATTTCTCCGTAGTCTTGTGACTCTCTGCAAGGTATTTATCCGTCAGTACAATAACCGGAGTCTGGTATTTCTCCGCGATATTGAACGCCTCGGCTGTCATATAAAAACATTCCTCGTTATCACCAGGCACAAGCACAGGGCGCGGGAAATCCCCCTGCGATGCGCTGAGCACGAATCTGAAGTCCCCCTGCTCAGACCATGTTGGCATACCCGTGCTCGGACCAGGGCGCATCGCCATGATTATTATAACCGGCACCTCGATCATGCCCGCAAGCCCATATCCTTCGGACATGAGGCAGAACCCGCCACCTGAGGTGGCGCACATAGCCCGAACACCCGTAAATCCAGCCCCGATTGCCATGTTTATGGCTGAAATCTCATCCTCGGTGTGCTTCACCACGATATTGAACCGCCTCTCCTGAGATGCCATGAAATGCAATAGTGAAGATGCGGGCGTCATGGGATAGGCTGAATAGAACTTGCATCCTGCTTTTATTGCGCCCATGCAGATGGCATCGTTGCCTGTGAGCAGCATTCGCTTTGCGATGCCTATTTTCTCAAGCCTGTAATTAAAATCATTCGGAAAATTCTTTTTCACATAATCAAAGCCGGCACGAGCCGCGCTTATGTTATCGTTGATTATCTTTTCGCCTTTTCTTTTGAAGGTATCCCTGATAACGCTTGCAAGAATCTCAAAATCGTAATCAATAAGGGCAATTGAAGCTCCTAGAGCAAGATTATTCTTCATTATCGGCGCCGCACCTATTTCCTTAATGATGCCGCCGAACGGCACAGGATAGAGGCGGATGCCTTCCTTGAATTCCGCCCGATCGATAACCTCGGCGCTATCATATATTATTCCTCCGCCATTCGATAGCTCATCCTTATGCAGGAATATTGTTTCTTTGTTGAGGGCTATAAGGACATTAACATCTTTCACCTGTGAAAATATCTCCCACTTTTCCACTCTCACCTGCACCGTGTTATGCCCGCCTTTTATCAGAGATGGATATTCATTGATATCAAACACATGCAAACCCCCGCGAGAGCACGACTGGGAGAAAATAATGCCAGTTGCCATGATGCCCTCGCCAGCTTTTCCCCCGATTTTCCATGTTAATCTGTTTTTTTCCATGTAATCAACTCATTTAAGGTATATACTTCGTTGCAGAACTATTTAATAACTTATGACTGCTATTTCTTCACAGCATCTGCAAGTTTTTTCCCCATTTCCGAAGCCTTTACCCTGTCTGTTTCCCGCGGCGCTCCTTCCACAGCCACGCCGGGTTTAATCCAGCGTGGATTGAACACACCCACTACCTTGTCCATGGATTCAAGCGCAGCCACCTGTCCACCCATGCCGGTTGTAAAAAGCAGAACAGGTTTTCCACTCATCTTATCTCTTACATGATAAAGTTCCTCGAAAAGTGTTTTGAGCTCGCCAGCCATGTATTCAAAGGCAGAATGCGACCCGAAGGCATACCCATCGGCTGATATTGCATCGCCGGGTTTGATGTCCTTGGCTCTTTTCATCTCAACCGTTACCCCTTCCACTTTTTTAGCGCCATCTGCTATCGCCTGTGCGAGTTTTTCTGTGTTCCCTGTTCTGGATGCGTATGCTATCAGTATTTTTTTATTGCTCATCCAACCATCTCCTGATAGAGAATTGTCCGCTATCAGCAATATAGTTTATGGGGTCAAGGATTTTAAAATCGGGTTATGCCATGCAGTTTGTATCTCAGTTTATTGACATAATTGTTAAGGCTCTCGATATCTTTAATCCTTTTTTTCGTAAGTGTTCGCACCCTTGACCGGATATCAGTATTCGGCATGATGCCATAATCAAGAAGATAGCGTATGATCTTCCGCGCCACTATGCCGCCTTTCTTATCCCAGTCAGTCAATAAGATAATCTCCTTTCCGCTTTTCGATAAAAATTCTGTGAATTCAAGCAGGGGCTGGTGAGAGGCAAACTTAATCTCACCTTTTATTCCAAGCAAATGAAGGGATTCCGCATCTTTTCTCCCCTC
>DAHXMQ010000319.1 GCA_027371625.1 Candidatus Methanoperedentaceae archaeon
CGTTAACAATATATGCATTTCTGATTATAAAGTCGAACAGGTGTACAAGATGGAGGTTTTGAAATGAACGGAGAGAAAATGGAAAGGCGGAAATCGAGCGGAAAATGCAGTTTTTGCGGAGGTACCTTTTCAAAATCTGCAATGACCAATCACCTGAAATCGTGTAAACAAAGAGAAATTGTTCCTAAAGAGCCATCCCATGGGCGGAAATCAAAGCACAAGGATAAGAGGATATTCCATCTCGTTGTAGAGGGAAGCGACCTGCCCGAATATTGGATGCATCTTGGTGTACCGGCGGATGCAAAACTCACAGATTTAGATGATTTTCTCAGGGAAAACTGGGTGGAGTGTTGCGGGCATTTGAGTAGTTTCACCATCAATAATATACGGTATGACCGAGATACCGGTGGGGTGGATGATATGTGGCTATTTGGCAGGAAACCAAGGAGCATGAACATCCGCACAGGGTCTGTTCTGAGCGCAGGTCTGAAATTCGATTACGAATATGATTTTGGGACACCTACATACCTTTCGTTGCGCGTTGTGTCAGAACACGAGGAAAATATCAAGGATAAATCAATTGATATTTTGGCAATGAACGATCCGCCCCAGATAACCTGTGAGATGTGCGGGGAACCCGCCACACAGGTTTGTGGACAATGTATTTATGAGGGCTGCGGATGGCTCTGTGATAAGTGCGCAGAAGAGCACGAGTGTGGGGAAGATATGTTGCTGCCAGTTGTTAATTCTCCGCGTGTCGGGATGTGCGGATATACAGGGGAATAACGTTGCATTGTATTTCAAGCAAAATCTGGTGCAAAAGTTCAAGGTGTGATTTAGATGATTGATGAAGAGAACATAAACCAGGCAATTTTTGAGTATGCTGACAAAAAATATGGCAAACATGCAAAGGAATTTTTCAAGGCATATACCGATGAGTTCCCGGAAAAAGACTGGGAACTGCCTGATGAAACTTACTCGGTGAAAGTCCTGTGTTCCCGAACTCGATGATAAAAGGCAGAATACATCCGTTTGGCGACCATTACCGTTTTGCAGGCGTTTTTCTAATATCGACATCCCCGCTTATATTGGATCCGGATGTCCTTCTTGGCGCCTATGAAAATGATGAACTGAAGAGGTTTGAAATCATTCTATTACGCCAAAGTTCCTCTCTTCATTCGATACTGAATAAATACCCATTTCATTGGATCGATTGGATGTGTGAGCATTATGGCTTGAAAGAAAGGCTTAAAAAGGAAAAAATCCAGGCGATTGAGGATAATATTATAAATAACCTGCCTCAGATCGTCTTAAAATTACCAGAAAAGTCTAAGGATGCACTGGCTTTTTGTATCGAGCAGGGAGGTGTTGTGAAATATGGTCAGCTTAAAGATTATGATGATGATATGGATTTCTTCTGGAAAGAGGGAAAAACCATATCCACAATTGGCATGCTGAGGCAGAAAGGACTGATGGTTGTTGGAAAAATGGTTTTCGGTGACAGACAATTCAAGGTTGCGTTTATACCTATTGAAATCCGTGAGGGTTTAATATCCATGCTGTCCTCAAAAGACGCTCATCATTACGAGCATTTATCTGATGACCGAAGACCAATGAAATAGGATTAATATGCCAGTCGGATTCGACCGTTTCACCATCAAAGCGCATCCAGATGTTTTCAACCTGCTGCTCCAGATACTGGATGACGGCAGGCTCACGGACGGGCACGGGCGCACGGTGGATTTCAAGAATACCGTAATAATAATGACCTCCAATATCGGAAGCCAGTGGATATTCGAGCTTGCCGAGAGGGAGGATGAGATGAGGGAGAAGGTGATGGAGCTTGTGCACAGGCAGTTCAAGTCCGAGTTCCTCAACCGGCTTGATGAGATAATCATCTTCCATTCGCTGAAGCTCCCTGAGATAATGAGGATAGTGGATATCCAGTTCGGGAGATGGAACACGGATTGCACGGATAACACGGATCGGCACGGATTAAATTATCCATGAAAATCCGCCAAGCAGGATATTGAGCATCCATAAAGCAAATTATACGCAGTTTTAATTTTTCAATTACTTATCTTTTCTTCATCTTCGACTTTTGTAATTCCTTCAATTATGTCATTTTCCAAACCATCATTAACTTTTGATATAGGAATATCATTTATTATTAATTTGTTCAATAAAAGTCTACAAACAGTTTCCATTTCGGATACAAAATCTATAGGATTAAAATAGTCTATTTTATTTTTATAATCTTTGATTTTATTTTGATATTCTTTAGTCGGCTGTCCGGAATTCAACAATTCAATTCCTTCATGGACTATCACGCTACGGATATCATAAAAAAATTTTAGTAGATAAAACAACTTCTTTGGGTTTGGTGGTCTTAAAAATCTGATTATTCTAAGTCCTAATCTATA